>PWME01000192.1 GCA_003559235.1 Mollicutes bacterium
CACGTTTCTTACTGCCACGGCTACAGAGTTTCAGCAAGAAGTCATACAACTCCTGATAACTCATTGTTTCATGTCGGTTTTAGAGGGGTGAAAGATGTCGAGGGTCACGAGTATTCCCCATCTAAGTCCATTGGTATTCCCCACCCCGGGCCCAATAGTATTCCCCAGGCAGGGTCATAAGTAATCCCCACCTTCTCACGTTGAGATTCATCCTGGGACAAGCTTGATAAATACTGTTCGGAGTTGAGCATCAGTTTGGTTTTTTTGGCACATCAATTCCAAGATGAACCAAAAAAGATCAAACAGACCATGGGCTATAATCCAATGGGTATTACGAACATTTACAAGATCATTCGTCGCTGGCACAGTGGCCAAACCATCAGTGGCATCGTTTAGACCCTGAACCTGGATCGCAAGACGGTCCGCAGTTATATACAAAACTCTCAAAAGACGGAAATTTCCCGTGAGGCTGCCTTACCCGATGAGGGCGATCTGCTGGCGTTGCTGCAACCGCTGAGGCCATCAACTTACTCACCGGATATCACCGGCTAATATGATTTGATAGAATAATCTATATATGCTATTAATGTGGTGATTGAGATTTTTATGGAATCGTAAATGAAGAGAGAATGTGGTAAAACTTACGTTCCAACCTTAAAAATCTTTCACTATACTAAAGCAAAGTAAAATCATTACGTTGGACGGATGAGTTTAACACCTGAGCAAGAAGCAAGGAAAAAGATAGACAGAAAGCTTGGACAAGCCGGGTGGGTGGTTCAGGACTATCGAAAAATTGATTTTAAGGCCGGAAAAGGTATCGCCGTTCGGGAATACCCCACAGATAGCGGACCTGCGGATTATATGCTTTTGGTGGATAAAACACCGGTTGGTGTAATTGAGGCGAAGCGCGAAGATGAAGGACATCGTATTACAAAAGTAGAAGAGCAATCCATTCGTTACGCCACCAGTGAGCTTAAACATTTTGGTGAAATTGAGATCCCCTTTATCTATGAAAGTACAGGAGAGATTACACGATTTACAGATCTGCGTGACCCCAAACCAAGAGCCCGTGAAGTATTCTCTTTCTACCGTCCGGAAACGCTGATTAAGAGAATTGAACAGCGGTCACTACGGGACCGGCTTCAGGATTTGCCGGAGTTAAATATTGAGGGTTTACGTGAGTGCCAGGTCACAGCCATCAAAAACCTCGATCAGTCTTTTAAAGAAGCACGCCCAAAGGCATTGGTTCAGATGGCTACCGGTTCGGGGAAGACCTTCACGGCTATTACTACCATATATCGGTTGCTAAAACATGCCGGTGCCAAACGGGTACTTTTTCTGGTGGATACCAAGAACCTCGGTGAACAGGCCGAACAGGAGTTTATGCAGTACACACCCTCTGATGACAATCGGAAGTTTACCGAGCTCTACCCTGTACAGAGATTACAATCCAGCTACATCGCTCCCGACAATAAAGTGACCATCAGTACGATTCAGCGTCTCTACTCAATGATGAAGGGTGAAGAGATAGATGAAACAGCTGAAGAAGAGAATCCCAACGAGCGGTTTATGCCGGATGAGCCTCTTCCGGTAGTCTATAATGAAAAGATCCCGATTGAGTTTTTTGATGTGATTGTGATTGACGAGTGCCACCGCTCGATCTACAATCTCTGGAAACAAGTGCTCGACTATTTTGACAGTTTCCTGGTTGGGCTAACGGCCACTCCGGATAAACGAACATTCGCTTTCTTTAATGAGAATGTGGTGAGTGAATACTCGCACGAAAAAGCTGTAGCGGATGGTGTAAACGTGGGGTACGATGTCTACACCATCGAGACAAAAATCAGTAAAGAGGGTGCGAAGATTGAGGCCGAAGAGTTTGTGGATAAACGGGAAAAACTGACCCGGAAGACTCGATGGGAGCAGCTTGAAGATGAAGTTGAATACACCGGCACAGCACTTGATAAAGACATTGTAAACCCAAGCCAGATTCGGAATATCATTCGGGCTTTTCGGGATAAACTGCCTGAGATCTTTCCTGACCGGGATGAAATACCTAAAACACTCATCTTTGCTAAAACCGACAGCCATGCAGATGACATCATCCAGATGGTGCGGGAAGAGTTTGCTGAAGGCAATGAGTTCTGCAAGAAGGTGACCTACAAGATTGAGGAAGATCCAAAATCAGTATTGGCGCAGTTTCGGAATGAGTACTACCCGAGAATTGCCGTAACGGTAGATATGATTGCCACCGGTACGGATGTGAAACCGCTGGAATGTCTGCTGTTCATGCGGGATGTAAAGAGCCGAAACTACTTTGAACAGATGAAAGGGCGCGGTACAAGAACCTTCGGTAAAGAAGGTTTGATTAAAGTTACACCCTCTGCCAAGACCGATAAAACCCATTTTGTGATTGTCGATGCAGTGGGAGTAACTAAATCTGTGAAAACTGATAGTCGGCCTCTGGAACGGAAGCGCACCGTGCCTTTGAAAGATCTCTTGATGGGAATTATGATGGGTACAGAGGAAGAAGATTTTTTCATTTCAGCAGCAAACCGACTCGCTCGGTTGGAGAAGCAACTGGACGAGAGTGATAGAGTGGAGTTTAAAAATAAGGTGGGTAAAAGTATCAATCAGGTGACTCATGAACTACTGGATGCGTTTAACCCAGATGCTATAGAAGATTTAGCCGCTAAGCCGGAAATAGAAGGAGGAACTGGCGGTGATGGATTAGCAGCTAAAATGAAACTGATTGATAAAGCCTCCTCAACGTTTACCGGTGAGATCATCAACTATATTGACACTGTTCGAAAGATAAAAGAACAGATCATTGATGTGGTGAATGTTGATGAAGTCACCTATGCCGGATGGGATAAGGAGCAGAAGAAACAGGCGGATACCCTGATTGAAAATTTCAGAGCCTTCCTGGAAGAGCACAAAGATGAGATCACTGCTCTATCGATTTTTTATAATGAACCGTACCGGCGACGGGAAGTTACCTTCAGGATGATGAAGGAAGTACTGGATCTGATTAAGCAGAAAAAACCGCAGATGGCTCCGCTGAATGTGTGGAATGCCTGGGAACAGGTGAATGGCGCAAACGGCAAATCCCCGAAAAATGAACTGACAGCTTTGGTTTCACTGATCCGAACCGCTTCAGGAATTGACGAAAAGCTGACTCCTTACAATAAGACCGTAAACAAAAATTTTCAGGACTGGATCTTTGACAAACATGCCGGTAAGCCCAAGTTCAGCGAAGAACAAATGAATTGGCTGCGGATGATTAAAGACCACATGGCCAGCTCGATACATTTCAGCAGGGACGACTTGGATTACGCTCCCTTTGATGCCAAGGGCGGAGTCGGGAAAATGTACCAGCTATTCGGGGATGAGATGGATAGCATTGTTGAAGAGATGAATGAGGAACTGGTTGCGTAGAATATGGATTTCCAACTACTAAAATAACGGAAAAAAATTAGAAATAAGGGTGACTTAACCTGACACACATATTTTGTATATTTTACGTTAAGTAACCATAAAACAATGGAAACAACCTTCGAAAACAAACTTTCACTTGGCAATGGAATCTATACGATTCGGGAAATAGCACGTATTCTGCGATTGCCCTATGCCAAAGTACACCGATGGCTCAACAAGTATTGGGATGGCGAGCTTGGGCAAGCTTTTGAAGGAAATTATTCCTGGAGGGTGGAAAAATCTCAGGCGGTAGGATTCCATACGTTAGTAGAGTTTTATATTCTGGTACAGTTTGCCGAGGCGGGAGTTAAAACAAGGGAGGTATTGAAAGCCCATGTAGAACTTTCCAAAGAATTGGATACGCCTTTCCCTTTTGCTCAGAAAAAAGTACTGGAGAATATAAAAACCGACGGAAAAAAAATATTTCTAACCACAAATGGAATAACGTGCACGCTTGACGGCACCAAACAGCTTAACCTCTCATTTATCCGACTTTTTCTTAAAAACCTGGAGTTTGACGAAGACTTAATCGCTTCCCGTTTCTGGCCTATGGGTAAAGAGAAAAACATCCTGGTTGACCCAAAAAGGAAGTTCGGCCACCCGATTGTAGGCAAGTCCAATATCTATCCCGAGACCATTTATAATCTGTACAAGGCGGGAGAACCGGAAAAGTTTATTGCGTTTACGTACGAAATCAGTGAAGAAGAGGTGAGGCACGCAATTGAATATTGCGAGGCTGCATGATTATTTATGTGGACGAAAATATGTCGCCATACTTGGCCAGGGGATTTGATATTCTGCAACGGCCTGAAAGCACAAAACTCAGGGATCCGATTGAGGTCAAGTCGATTAAAGATGAATTCGGGGAAGGTGTAGAGGATGAAAACTGGATACCGCTCGCCGGTGCTCAAAATTCTTGCATCATCACGCAGGATTATAACATTCAGCGCATCACCCATCAGCGGGAGCTTTGTGAACAATACGGCTTGGGAATGTTTTATTTTCGGCCTCCCTCCAAGAATGGTTTTCTTTATTGGGACATGCTGAATATGATGGTAAAGCACTGGCCGGATATCATTAAAATCTCCCAAAAGAAAAAGCGCCCTTTCGCTTTCAAAGCAAGTTCGAAGGGTAAATTGGAGCCATTGTAATACTCAATATTTAAATGTGATGATTGTGATTATATTAATCCTTTACATCGTGCCCATCACATTCGCCACAGTTCCAATTCTTGGGAGTTTGGCACAGACTTATTCCAGTCCGTTGGAATATGGATCTCTTTATTGCTAATGCAACGGAAAAGATAAGAATATGAGGTGACGTAACCTGACACTCTCAATTTGTATATTTTAGATAAGTACTTACAAAACAATAGAAAAGACTATGAAAGGCAAAAACACATTCTCGCAACAAGAAATTACAGAATTAAGAAACCTGATTAGAGAAAGAATAAAAGCGGACAGGGCAAGGCAAAAAAGTATCAGAGCTAGAATGAGGAGAATTGGCTTTTATGGCTCACATGATTTTGGTATTACAGACTTGCAACCTGCTGACTTTGAACAATTAATTATTTCGGGAAAAATCAAAGTTATAGGACAAGGAACGTTTTCAAAAAAGGAAGAATCAAAACAGACTGTAAAGGAAAATTCCAAACCGACTTCTAACCAAAAACAATCTAAAGAATTCAATTTATTTGACCCGGAAATTCACACATCTAATCATATTCCTGACAATCCGGGAAACTATATTGTTTGCTTAAAAAAAGGTTCAGTATTGCCGGATGTTGGTATATCCTGTGAAATGAAAACTTACCAGGAACTAAATGTGGTTTATACAGGAATTGCAGGTAAAAGTCTTAGAAAACGGGATTATAGACAACATTTTACAGGAAATAATGCGGGTCGTTCGACATTAAGAAAATCTCTGGGTTCCATGTTTGGATACGCCAAAATTGCGAGAGACAGAGGTTCAAGCACTGGAAAAACAAAGTTTAATGAGAGTGATGAAAAGAAATTAAGTGAGTGGATGCAATCAAATCTTGTACTCTATTTTAAAAGCAACCTGAATCCACATGTCTTAGAAGAGGAATTAATTAATGAGTTGAATCCTCCTTTGAACTTGGATAAAAACAAGCACATTATAAATCACGACTTTAGAAGAAAAATATCTGAACTGAGACGCAAAAAATAACACAACACAGTAAAACTGGTGAAAAACGTTTTTTGGAGAGAGTTAGACTATGGAATTTCTTAATCCAACGAATCGAAGAAAAATGGAATAAGGGTGACGGGATGTGGCAGTGATATTATTTATTTTCAATTTGAATGAGCAAATAGTATTTATTAAATGAACACAACAGCAAAAAAAATAAGACTGAAAATTGAAAATATTCAAATTGAACTTATTGACCTTGCAAGCACAGTGCCTATCGAATATCGAGATTATAGTAGAAGTGGAATACTTGGACTTCCTAAACACCACTGGAATGAATTAAGTGCCTCACAAAAATCAACTCAAATAACTTTAAAAAAAGAGTATAAATTAGTATCAGAAATCCTCTCCCTGTTCTTTCGAAATGGTCCTAAAGATTTAAATCATAAATTTGAACAGGCGGATAAAGTAATCAGAAAATGGATTGAGTTTGAATCTTCTTGGTACATTTCTTCAGACAAGGTTAAAAACGAAAATAAGCTAAGAGAGCATTTCAGTGAACTATTTGAGCTAATTGATATACTGGATGTTCATAACTCTAATGAAATAATTCTCATACCTGATACCAATTCTTTAATTAAGACCTCTGATCCAGTTGAGTATAAAAATGCTGTATCAAATAAACAGTACGTATTTCTTCTAATTCCAACTGTATTACAAGAGTTAGATGAGCTCAAAATTCTTCACAGAAATGAAAATGTAAGAGAAAAAGCAAAGAAAGCTATCACCAGAATAAAGGGATTGCGCAATCAAGGTTCATTAATTAGTGGTGTAACAGTAAATAAGACAATTACTGTAAAAACAATAGCAAACGAACCAGATATGGAAAATACCCTCTCATGGTTAGACAAAGACAATTCTGATGATCGAATTGTAGCTAAAGTAATAGAAGTACAAAATGAATTTCCAGCTTCTCGGGTGGTTCTTGTTACAGGAGATATTAATCTTCAGAATAAAGCTGAAGCCGCAATAATAGAATATTCAGAAATCTAAATTATACACTTCAGAATGAGTGATTGGCAAACCAAAAATCTTGGAGATATCTGTAAAATCATTGGTGGAGGTACTCCGTCTACTAAAGAAGAAGAATATTTCGAAGGTGACGTTGCTTGGTTGACACCGGCAGATTTAACAGGTTATAAAAATAAATATATATCTGAAGGAAGAAGGAATTTAACGGAGGCTGGACTAAACAATTCTTCCGCCAAACTCCTTCCGAAAGGGAGTGTTCTTTTTTCTTCAAGAGCTCCTATTGGATATGTGGCTATATCTGCAAGACCATTGGCAACCAATCAAGGTTTTAGATCTCTTGTTCCCAACGATGAGCTTAAAAATGAGTACTTATACTATTTTCTAAAATCAGCAAAGCATGAAGCAGAGAAGCTGGCAAGCGGAACAACTTTCAAAGAGATTTCAGGTAAGAATTTAGGTAAACTAAAAATCCCAGTCCCCCCACTCCCCACCCAACACCGCATCGTTGAAAAAATAGAAGAGCTGTTCAGTGAGCTGGATAATGGCGTGGAGAACCTGAAGAAAGCCCAAAAGCAACTCAAGACCTACCGGCAGGCGGTGCTGAAGGATGCCTTTGAGGGGAAACTCACCAAAGAGTGGCGGGAACAGCAGGATGATCTGCCCACCCCGGAAGAACTCCTCCGGCTAATCAAAGCCGAACGTAAAGCCTACCGCCGGCGCGAACTCGCCGAATGGGAAAAGGAAGTAGAGCAGTGGGAGAAGGATGGGAAGCTGGGCAAGAAACCGACTAAGCCAAGAAAATCTCGATCAGTTGATGAGTTAACAGATGAAGAACTCTCAGAACTACATGATTTGCCGGAAAATTGGGTTTGGGGCAAAATCAATGATATTACACTTAGAGTAGAATATGGTACTTCAAATAAATCATTAGAGGAAGGTGAAATTCCAGTTTTACGAATGGGCAATATGCAAAACGGAAAAATTGACTGGAGTGATTTGAAATATTCTAATGACCCAAAAGACAATGAGGAATATTTACTTAAAAAAGAAGACGTACTGTTTAATCGAACAAACAGCCCGGAGTTAGTTGGAAAATCTGTCATATACAAAGGAGAACGACCTGCAATATTTGCTGGGTATTTAATCAGGTTAAACCAAATCCGTGAAGTTATGAACGGGTATTACCTAAATTATTTCTTAAACAGTGTAACTGCAAAGAATCATGGTAATACGGTTAAAACGGATGGTGTAAATCAATCAAATATAAACGGTACAAAATTGGTCAACTATCCAATTCCACTTTGTTCAAAAAAAGAACAAGACCAAATAGTACAAGAGATTGAATCCCGCCTTTCCGTAATCGATCAATTAGAACAAACCATCAACGAAAACCTGCAAAAAGCTGAGGCTCTCCGGCAGAGTATTTTGAAGAAGGCTTTTGGTAGGGAGTTGGTTAATTAATATTAAATCAAAATTGCTATAAGCATGATGATATACGAGGAGTACGAAAAGA
>PWME01000191.1 GCA_003559235.1 Mollicutes bacterium
CTGAAGGACGAGCATGCCGCAATATCGGCGGTGATGTTCAAGGGACGCACCTTCCGGGTCCGGTTCACTCCGAAGGACGGAATGAACGTCCGGGTAATCGGAACGGTGTCGGTGTATGAGAAGCGGGGAGTCTATCAGATCATCTGCGAGGCCATGGATCAGGCCGGAGCCGGGGATATCCTCCTCAGGCTTGAGGAGCTTAAACGCCGCCTTCAGGAGGAGGGGCTCTTCGACCAGCAGCGCAAGCGGCCGATCCCGAAACTTCCGAAGACCGTCGGCGTGATTACCTCCTCCACCGGTGCGGCTCTCAGGGATATGCTCAACGTCCTGTCCCGAAGAAACAGCGGCATCCATGTGATTGTGTATCCGGCTTTAGTGCAGGGTACCGGCGCCGCCGAGGAGATTGCCCGGCAGATTGAAACAGCCGGGCGGCTTGCCCAAGCTGACGTGCTGATCATCGGCAGAGGGGGCGGCTCCCTGGAAGACCTGCTTCCCTTTTCGGAGGAACGGGTGGTCCGCGCTGTGGCTGAATCATCGATTCCGGTGATCAGCGCCGTCGGCCATGAAGTGGACTGGGCGCTGTGCGACTTTGCCGCAGACCTCAGGGCGGCTACCCCCTCGGCTGCGGCCGAACTGGTCAGCGCAACCCGGGAGGAGCTTGCTCAGTCAGTTTCTCAGCTGCGCCGTTCCATAACCGAGCTGATAGCCTCGAGAACTGAACGCACCCGGCTGCTGCTGCAGCGGTATTCCCCTGAGGATATCCGGGAGCGGTTCACCCAGTTCATCACCCCCCGGCGGCTGGAAGCGGATGAATTAGCACGGGAAATCCAGCTTCATATGACCCAGCAGCTCCAAAACCGGCGCTACCGGCTTTCGTTAGCCCAGCGGGAGCTGCATGCCCGCTCGCCCCAGGCGATGCTGGAACGGGGATTCAGCGTCGTCACCCGGAGGGACACCGGGGAGACGGTCACCGACGCACAGTCATGCAGTACCGATGACCTGGTTGACATTACCTTTGCTCAAGGCAGCGCTACAGCAAACATAGAGGAGATTCGCCGATGAAGACATTTGAACAGCGACTGAAGGAACTGGAAGGAATAAACGAAAAACTCAAATCTGCCGATACCCCCCTGCAGGAAGCCCTGAAGCTTTTCGAGGAAGGAATCGGCCTGGCGCAGGGCCTGGAGCAGGAGCTCCAGGAAGCTGAACGGAAGGTGGAGATCCTGCTGAAGGATGAATCAGGTGAGGAGAAGCTCCGGCCCTTTGACGAAAGCTGAAATCCTCCCTGCAGGGATCACGGAAGCTCCTTCCAGCACTGGTCCCTGCTGCTTGCAAGAATCAGTTCAATAATCTGCAGTTCCCGGCAGCCGTCGGCAAAACTCGGGTATGCAGGCGGCTTCGAAGCACTCCCCCTGCGGATGTCCTCATACACTTCAGACAGCAGTGCAAGGGATGCATCATGGAACCCTTCATTGTGACCTCCCGGCAGCGTCATAATTCCGGCTGCTTCAGGATATGCCAGGGAGGGATCCTTCAGCATAATTTCATTGGGTTTATCCCTTCTTCCGATCCACAGCTGATTCGGCTGCTCGGATTCCCAGCTTGCTGACTGCCGTGAACCGTCAAGTTCAAATGCCAGCCGGTTCTTCCGGCCTGCGGACACCTGACTGAGCGTCAGCACTCCCCGCTCCCCGTTCTCAAACCGAAACAGGATCGCCGCAAAGTCCTCAGTGCTGATGGGAACCTCAGTATATTCTCCGGACTCAGCCATCATGTTTGCATAGGTGGCTGTCTCCTGCTTCGGTTTTTTCCGGACAGGATGCATCGTCGCAAGATCAGCATACACCGCCCGGATTTTCAGCCCGCTAACGTACTCAATCAGGTCCATCCAGTGAGAACCGATATCAGCAACGGCTCTGGAAGGACCGGAAAGATTCGTCTCCAGTCTCCAGTTATAATCGGTATCATAGAACAGCCAGTCCTGAAGATACGACCCATGGACCGAAAAAATGCGGCCAAAATCACCCCGGGAAACCATCTGCTGCAGCTGACGCATCAGCGGATAATACCGAAGATTAAAATGCACCGCATGAACCAGTCCTGAACGCTCCGCTGTTTCAGCAAGTTCAAGGGCCTCTTCAGCGGTCACGGCAAGGGGTTTCTCACAGATGACATGCTTCCCGGCAAGAAGGGCCTTCTTTGCAATTGGGTAATGGAGATGATTCGGCACACAGATGTGCACCGCATCTATTTGGTCATCCGCTATCAGGCTGTCCGCATCTCCGTAGAAACGGGGTATATCAAAATCCTTCGCCCGCTTTTGTGCCAGATCATCCCCGGCATCAGCCAGCGCATGCACATCTACATAGGGCATCCGCTTCAGCGCCCCTATATGCACCGGCCCGATCAGCCCGGTTCCGATAATCCCTGCACGAATCCGTCTCATAACTCACTCCTCATCAATTGTCACGCAAATCTCAGCTGACTGCTGCGGAATCGCTCTCCGGCGGTCACAGCACCAGCAGTCCCGGCCGCTCGATCACCTTTTCTCCCATCTGCACTTTGATAACCGGCATATCGTACGCCCGGGTTATCATGAGCGGTCCGTCCGGCCGTGCGATGAAGGCATCCTCAGATTTGCTTCCGGCGATGGAGGGATTCCAGCAGAAGCACTGATTGGCAAGGACTGTATCTTCAGTATCCTGGGTCATAAGGTAATCGCGGTTCTTATACCCCTGGGCTCCTCCCTGATGGTGAAGCTTCCACTCATCGGCATATCCGTAGGACTTATACAGTCCGCAGGTGAGGTGAAAGATATCCTGAACCTGCACACCAGGTTTTGATGCTTCTATCATTTCTGTCTCAATATAGACGTTATCGGTGTACTGTTTTTCAAACTGCTCGTCGGGCTTTCCAAAACACAGGGTTCGGGTGATCGTTGTGACCAGTCCCCATTTTCGTGCGTTGGTATTCAGCACTAAAAGCTTCCCGATTTTCTTCTCCGTCGGAATCGGGTGGCGGTACAGAAAGGCTCTTTCGTCTGCTCCGGCCTGGACACAGACGGTATCAATCCGGTCAGCCCAGAGATGCTCCAGAAGAGCACCGGTAACTTCAGACTCCTTCATGCCGGGCTTCACCTCCTTCATCACTTCCTCTATGCCTTTTGAGGTGAGTTCACCCAGCTTGAGATACCGCTCTATTTCCGGCTCGGTGAGCTGATATCTCAGTGTCTGAATACTGTCTCCGTAATATCTGTAGGGCAGCCCGCGCACATCAGTCAGCACCTTTGACGGATCCACCAGCTTGGAGATTTCCGTCAGCTCATTCCCTTGGTACCAGTCATAGGATAATCCAATAAAATCCATGTTCCGCAGGTCCTCTTCCTCCATGATGCGCTGGATTTCTATGTTGTTGGTAACTGCGGTTCTCGCGTCCTTCGTTATCAGCAGCGAGGCAACTCCCTCGGCATCAGCGATGGTTACCAGATTCTGACCGCCGGCGGTAAACCAGGAAAAATTAGCCTGAGTTTTCAGAAGCACCGCTTCATACCCGGTTTCATCGAGCAGCTTCTGAATCCTCTTATGTTTCAACGTAATTTCTTCCAAACGATTCATGTATATCCTCCAAGTTATCAAAATGCAGCATCATTACCGCTCCGGCTTACCACTCAAGGTCAGTCATACCCGATACATCCCTGCCGGTCAGGAGGTATGTGTTTCCCCTCAGTCCTATACATCGGATCCGGCAAACGCCCTGACCAGATGTTTCCTTACTACAATCGAAAGCAGAATAACCGGCGTAACCGTTAGCGTTCCCCAGGCGGCAAGCCTACCGAAGAGCATGGGACTTTCATCTCCTCCCACGTACCGGTACAGTCCGACGGTGAGGGGACTCGTATCAAAACCGCCGAGTATCAGCGGGATGAAGTACTGGTTCCAGGCAAAAATAATACCCAGAAGCAGCGCGCTTCCAATTGCCGGTGCAACCATCGGAACTGCTATCCGGAAAAACACTCCCCATCTGGTGAGTCCGTCGACCATGCCGGCATCCTCATAGGTAAAGGGTATTTCCAGAAAGAAGCTTCTCATCAGCCAGGTCATCCATGGAATGTGCGACAGCTGATAGGCAACGATCAGTCCGAACATCGAATTCAGAAGTCCCAAGCTTCCCATAATGGTATACAGCGGAAGCAGCAGGGTAATAAACGGAACGAAGCGTATCGCAAAAAAACTGAATGACAACGTCTCGCGTCCCCGGAATTTGAACCGGGTCAGTCCGTAGGCGGCCATACAGCTTAAGGATACCCCGATAGAAGCAGAAACGATTGATAAGAACAAGGAGTTCTGCAGTGCTTCGAGAAACCCGTGGCCGAGAATAGCAGTATAATTTTCTGCAGTAGGAGTGAAGATGACCTTCGGCGGGATGGACATCATTTCTCCCGGCGGTTTGATCGATGAGAGAAAAATCCAGAAATACGGAAACACAGCAACAAACGCAGCGCCCGTTAAAATAACATACCGAAGCATCATTGCATGTTTTTCTCTGGTCTTTTTTGTTACTGTTCGTCCGCCCATAACCCGCCTCCTTGGCTCTTATCTGAATGTTTTTCCTTGAACACAAATCTGACGATCACAAAACAAATAATTCCCAGTACAATCATCATGATAACGCCGAGGGCATTTGCATAGCCGAGTCTGTATGCTCTCATCCCCTGAAAGAAGGTATAGAGACTCATCAGCTGGGTCGCCCGTCCCGGGCCGCCCATGGTCATGACGTGAACAATGTCAAAATTTCGAAAATCCGTAGTAATCCTCAGAAGAAATACAAAAATCAGCGGTGACTGAAGCATCGGAATCGTTATCTTCCAGAAACACTGCCAGGGAGTGGCCCCGTCAATCACTGCGGCTTCAAAAGGAGGCTTCGGCAGTTTCGAAAGCGCAGCTTCCAGAACCAGCAGGGAAAAGGGAAACCAGACCCAAATGCTCAAAATGATGATAGCAAAAACCGCCGTAGGCCCCTGACTCAGCCAGCTTGGTCCGGATATTCCTACCAGGCTCAGCACATAATTGATGATGCCGAAATAGGAGTCAAAGAAGAACACCCGCCAGGTCAGCCCGACTACAACCGGCGCCATCATCATCGGTATCAGCAGCATCGACCGGATAATCGCCTTCCCCTTCTTCACTTTATTCAGTACCAAGGCCAGAGCAAACCCTAAGGCTATAGACGGCACCGTGGTTCCGGCAGAATACAACAGGGTCACCCGCATGGATTCCAGAAAAGCAGGAGTGTTGAGCGCAGTAATATAATTCTGCAGACCGATAAACGTGGACTGATCAACAGAAAGCAGAGACCAGTTGAAAAAACTCCGGTAAACCGCATAGATAATCGGGTAAAAAACAACAATAAAAAGCACAATTAAAGCCGGCGCAAGAAATGTTACAACCATCAAGCGCTTTTTGAAATATGCCAGCCTGCTTTTCTCCATCAAATTCCCTCCTTCTCCATACAAGCAGCGGATGTGCAGCAACGCTGTATTTCCGTGCTGCAGGGGTGGCCTGTATTTCGGATCCTGACTGCTTGAATCAAAACTGAGAAGGGGCTGAACTGTCCCCTTCTCAGTATGATCATCTGCTTCAGCAGATTATGTCTATTTATTTAAGTCCTGCTTCTGCAAAAATACTCTTCAGATTTGCCTCGGCTGTTGCCAAGTTTTCGTCGATTGACATCCGGTCTTCCACCAGGTCAAACCATACTCTATGCAGTTCCTCGGAAATCAGCCTTCGCTGAGGAATCAGGAATCTGCTTCGTGAATGCTGGTCAATTGCCTCATTCTTCAAGGGATACACCTCAGCAAGTCCTGGAAAATTCTGAGCTACAATATCGGAATTCATGGTTGAGGTTCTCGTAATCGGACCGCCGCCCATTTCTACCCAGTCAAGGGCAACTTCAGCACTCGTAAGCCAGGTGAGGAATTCAAAGGCAGCTTCCTTGTTTCTGGAGTGGGTATTGATTGCAAGGCCGTTGCCGCCCATCCAGTACATACCCGGCTGTGTGGTTACTCCGGTCACATCTGCTAATGCGGATTCTCTTTCATCCAGCAGCTGAGCCACAAAGGAGAACCATACCGGAATCATGGCAACACGGCCCTGATTGTAGAAGGCGGCCTGTTCATATGCACGCCAGGTTACCGTGTCCGGGGGCATGGTGTCGTAGAGTTTTCTGCCATATTCAAGCGCCGCTCTGCTTTCGGGTGAATTGATCAGCACCTCATAGGTGTCCAGATCATACACTTCTCCGCCGTGGCTCCAGATAAGCCAGGTCATCATCTGATCAGCATCACCGTGGGAGCCGATAGGTTTGGCAAAGCCGTACATGTCGTCTCGGGTAAAATACTGGGCGATATCAAGAAGTTCTTCCATGGTGTCAGGCGGAGCCATATCGTACCCGTACTGTGCACGGAATGCCGCATTTTCTTCATCATCAAGCAGATAATTCTCATTGAAGACCAGCATGTGGGCATTTACCACATAGGGAAACGCCAGAATTGCATCTTTCCCCGGATAGGTAATCAGATCTTTCGTTGCGCTGGGGTAGTCGCTTTCGAACTCTACACCGTACTGATCCATCAGATCATCCAGCGGATGGATATATCCGAGTTCGGTCACCACACCGACCCAGCCTGGAGACAGATTGAAGATGTCAATCTCCGGACTTCTAGCCTGAGCTTCCATGGTCAGTTTATCAGTCAGGGCATTGATATCCATCTGCTCTATCCTGATATTCATTCCGGTTTCTTCTTCCCATTCTGTTACCAGCTCCCGCATGGAATCTGAGTGAGGCCACTGGTTTTCAGCAATTGTCAGGGTTACCCCTTCAAACCGCCGGCCCTCAGTCGGCTCAGCAGCGCCGCGGGCAGCCAGGGAACCAAATACCATACTTGTCAGCAGTACAGCAATCATCATAATCTTAACAATTTTCATAAATCCTCCTATTTTTTCCTTCTTTCATTCCCTCATCTCTTTCCAGCAGCCTCAGGAAGTACTGATACAAAAACAGCCGTATTCTAAAACGCCTCCTCCCTGTCACCTCCTTTTTTCTCCCGGATTGCAGATCTGCAGTTCCGGGGTGACCACTCCACAACTGAACAGGTATTCCAGCTCACCGGTGTTCTCAGTTGCAGCAACAACCTTATTGTCAGGGTAAAATTCTCAGTTGTCAACATTTTTCATGAAACATGAAGTATTTTTCATGATTCATATCTTATTTCATTATCTCATTTCGTGTAGTATAATTTCTTAAACTGAACCAAAGGATTTACGAGGTCATGTGCGTGGAAAAAATAATTAGAGAAAATCTGAACTCAAAGGCCTATGCTATCATCAAAAAAATGATAGCAAACTGCCATTTCAAGCCCGGTGAGCGCATCAATGTAGAGCGGCTGGCTAAGGAGCTGGAAATCAGCAGAACCCCGGTCTGGGAAGCTATCCGAAGGCTTGAGCAGGAAGGCCTGGTGTGCAATGCCCCGAATAAGCAGGGAGTGTATATGCATACCCTGAAGCCTGAGGAAGCGCTGGACCTTATTGCTGTCCGGGAGAATCTCGAGGTCATGGCCGCCCACCTCGCTGCAGACAACATCGACGAACAGACCCTTGATGCCCTCAGGGGTATGCTGAAGCAGCAGAAGCTGATCATCCAGCAAAGCGATATGGTGGAATACTCCCGGGCGGACGCTGGATTTCACAGCGTGATGTATCAGTCTACAGGGAACGTGTTTTTATGCGAACTGCTGGGCAACATTCATTCCAAACTGCGTCCGGTGGCAATCCAGGCCAGAGAGTTCATGCCGATATTCTATAAGGAGCACGTTGAGATTGTAGATGCATTAGCTGGACATGATCCGGACCTGGTAGAAGAAAAATGCAGAAAGCACACCCAGACGATTATGGGAATTATCAGAAGCGGGAAAATGACCTTTATCTCACCCTACACTGAAAAACCGTAATCTGTATCACCGGCTTACAGCTGGAATACCCCCCCCTGCAGGAAGCACTGAAGCTTTTCGAGGAGGGAATCGGACTGGCACAGGGCCTGGAGCAGGAGCTCCAGGAGGCTGAGCGGAAGGTGGAGATCCTGCTGAAGGATGAATCAGGGGA
>PWME01000006.1 GCA_003559235.1 Mollicutes bacterium
AGTTGTGTTCGTAAATAATCACGTCTTAAAACCGTCACATCAAAATACGTTTTTAAAGCCATTTGATACGTTTTGTTTTCATACGCTTGAGGATTAGAGACTGCGTGTAAAAATGTAAGACCTGGTTTTGCATACGCTGCATTATCATCAGTAATAGCGTGCTGTTCTGCGTGTTTTAGTATTTTATTGAAGCGGGGCTTTCTGTTTAAACGCAGGGCCGCATACGCTTGATAAAAATACAACTCTTCATCCTTTTTATCAACCGCTTCAGCTACGTCCAATGCTTTGGCAAAGTGCGCTTTTAATACATGCACTATGGTTTCATAATGGTACGTGCTGTTTCTTAGTTGACGACTCATGGTTTGTTCAGCATAACGAATGATATTGGGCGCTTCATAAAGAAACGGCTCAAAATCATATATTTTAATCCGGTTCACTGCCTTAAACAAACGACACGCCATGGCGCGTGTCATTGTATTACTGCGCTCAAAACCTTGTAATGCCAAGGTATAGTATGTATCCGCTCGATGTACTTTATATAACTCACTTGAAACCATCGCGCGCGAATAGTTAATAAGTGCGGCACGCGATGAGGTTTCACGCATTTCAAACGCTGTTTCAAAATATGTTAAGGCGCGTTCTAAGTCATGACTATAATAGTGAAATGCTCCTGCATACATGTAAAAATATTGTTGTTGTTTTAACGTCATCAGCGGCAGTGACTTTTCTAATACGCGTAAGTACCGATCTGCAATATCGCGTTTGCTAAAGCGGGGGTAATTATACATCGCAACCACAATTATCATATATTCTACGATAGACGGTGCAAGCATGTGGTAATCTTTTTGCGTATCTATCCTTTCCATTGTTTCAATGGACAAAGCGAGACTGCCTTGATAAACGGCATCATGTATTGTTCGTTTATCTGTTTCAAACTTTGTCGCGATAGATTCGTTATAGAGAAACTTGCAGTTTAATGCTTGAGAAATACGCTGTAAACTACTATCGGTTACAGCGCTTTGGCCAAGTTCAATCTTATTCAACATTGTATGAGAAAGACCCGCAATATCCGCAAGTTGTCGCAATGTCATATTTTTTAAGGTGCGATGGATGCGAACCATCATTCCGAAATCACTTCTAAAAACACGATTAATAGTGTTAGCATCAAGCATACGCATCACCCACGTTTCACATGAAGCTCATTAGCTTTTTGATCGATCGCAATCAAGGTTAAAACAAACGCACGCAATTTACCGCTTATATAGTGCGCATGTGGCATTGACAAGGAATCATTGCTCGGTAATGCATGATAGGCTGCAACAAAATAGATAACGGCAATCGTCTCGCTTTGCCGTAACAATGTCATGGTTTTGGCTTCATTATTAAGTATGACAGTATCAGCTTGATGAATATCATCAACCACCACTTTCAAAAAATCGAAGCCGCTATCGTGACGATTTAATGTTTCAGCAGCAAATGAAAACAAATCGTCTTTTCCATCGCTCAATGCGACAAGCGCATCGACATCACCATACCATTCCGTTGGCCAACGGGTATGTTTTATAGTAGAAACTATAAAGGGGTGATTTTTTAACCAATTGTATGTTTCACGCGTTGTATTTTTATGGATGGATGTGGCTATCAACGCCGGCTTCAAAGGCGAATGATAAAGACCGTGCACTGAGCCCTCATACAAAGTTTGAATCGCTTTTCTTTGCGCGACAAAAGCTGCATAAATACCGTAATTTTCTAATTGTGTAGCACGTTTTACAATGGTTTCTGCTTCTTTTATTGACACATGGCCTTGTTCATCTTTTGTATCAACGTGATTGATGTGGACCAATCCTTCAGGCGTCGTTCGCATCGGTACGCGTTTGATTTCATCATTATCATTGGCTTCAAATACATCAAATATATGGCCTTTAAACCAATCAATGATGCGTGGCATCCGAGGCATGAAGTATGGGGTAGTACATGGTGTATTCCCATCAAATACTGCAACTTTGTCTGCATAGTGAAAGTCTAAAACAGACGAAAGCGACGGTCTTATCAAAACAACCAAATCAAACGCATGCTTTATATACGCAAGTGCTTTTGTATCTTTTACAAGCATGACAGGGAACACATGCTTTAATTGATGTAAATGAAACGCGTTTTTAAGCAATTTTCTAAACGCGCGTAAGCGTGATTTGGATTCATCAATATGAGTGACATCGATGATTTTTTTATATGATGACGTGGTAAGGCGTTGTCTTTTTTTCTGCAAAGCATGCATAACTTGCGCCTTTACAACAGCCACTGGTTCAATAGCTTGGGTAATCGGTTCTAATGAAACCGCCCCTATAGCGTGCGCTAATGTTTCTGTTAAACTGCCATAATTTACAATACCTTGAAAAGTATTTAATGTTTGTGAAGCTTTTAATTTGCTTACTACTGTTTCTAACCTAAGCGCCGCTTGATCGGCATCATCTATTGCATCAAAAAATCGTCATAATCATAGGCGAGTGGCTTAGAAACATCTTGGTTTAAAGATGCACTTGATTTTATCCGTTCAAGTGCATCGATGCTATCTTGCGGCGTTAGCATCGATAGTACCCCAAGGTCATTTGCCGCATCTTTACACAAACGATCAGGATCAATCACGAGCACTGAACAGTTGTTTAAAACCGCAGCGCGCGATAAATGGGTAATAAATGCATTTTTATCAATGGTTGAATCGATACACGTAACGGGATGTTTTAACGCTGTAAAGACCGCGCGCTGTTCGCGCATGGCTAAGCGCTCTTTTGTAAAAGGAATAACATAGTCCTTGCGACCCAGATTTTTTGTGGTAAGCTGATTAAAATACGCTTTTCTTGGGCGATTACCCGCATCGTTTAACCATATTTTTAGTCGCTGCGTTTCATTGCGTTTCATCGCCATGTTCATAAATAGTAACCGAGGGGTTTCATCCAATAAACGCTTATCTACAGCAAATGTCTTAAAGGCTTCTATCCGTGGTGCTTGTGGAATATGCTTAAAATATTTATCAAGTGGTTGTTCATAGTGGATGACCGTGTCACCATCGATAAAGGATTGTGCTTTTACATCAAATACTTTTTCTTGGCTAATAACCGGAATTACTCCATCACGATCTTTAATACTTAAACGCGTTTCAAGCACAATGCCTTCAGGGGTTCTAATCATCGTATCTGAGGTTAATTTATCGAGTGTGGTTAAGCGTTGGGTACTAAGGGCTTTATGGAGTAATGGATAAAGCACATCATCACCATTACTTTGGTGAGTGCCGTTGGGTTCTTGATCATTTTTATATGTGAGGCCCCAAAGCATATCAACGCGTTTTATCGCGGACAATGCGACTGTCAAACGTTGATCATCCCCAAGATCATCGACCAACCGTGTTAAACGTTTTGCATTCACAAGCGCAATGCGCACTTTATTATTGTTTAATGCCCTAACAGCCCCGGTAACTTGAAAAGGCCCAGACAGCGGTGAAGTGGCTGAAATAAAGACCAGGCGGTCTTGATTCATTGCGGCACGCAAAACAGTTTCTTTGTAGCGCATGCTTTCACCCACTTTTTTTGTGACCTTATTTGATTTCATTATACCAAGCAAAACGTCACTTGGATAGACAAGGGGGATAAAAAGATGAAAAAACACCGCTGCGTGTTATACACGGCGATGTTTTTGTGAAACAAGTCTATGTTGCAGCTGAACACTTAAAGTAAATAATCCCTTTACGGAAAGCCCGCTAATAAAGGCTGTTGTTCCGAGCTTACCACCAGCACCACCGAGATACGGTGCGCTAAAAATGTATATAAGCCCAAAAAAGAGCCCAGCAACAATAATGCCTCGTTCATCACTAAAACGGTTCGCGCCACACATTCCAACATAGGAAGCACCAACCACAACAAGGGCTAAAACCTCACCAAATACATGTGGGAAAAATAGTAAAATGGCACCGAGAAAAAACCCTACCACAGCACTTGATAAAACAGGTCCAGCATTCAATCGATGATTCATAGCAAACGTGAGACCAGCACCAATCATTGCAAAAATGATAACCAATAACGCTTCAAGCATCGTATTGATTTGAATACCTGGGGCAGAATAAGAAAACAACCATGCCGTTATTAATGCTGCTGAAAATGCGATGGTTCCTAATTTACCACCATAGCCATTAAACACATCTTTTGTAAGTAAAAAGACGATGGCGACCAATATACTTGCCACAGCAAACGCTTGTAGTGGTAAAAGCACCATAGAGCTCATACCAAGAAACGCTCCACAATAAACTGGTACCTGCACCTTTTTAAAATATAAAGCCGCAATGATCCCTATAAAACAGGATGCGAGTACAGCACCCAAGCCGATATATACATTTAATAAATACGTTGACCAAGCACCCATAAACGCACCCAATGCATTAAGCTGTTGCGTTTTAGAAAAAAGCACGGTCATTTGTCCACCAAGCACTTCACGTTTTAAAACGTAGATAGACGCAAGGCCACCACTCACAAAAATACCTAACATTGGGATCACAAGAAGAGGCAAAACTTCATAAGCGCCTAATAAAGTGTAATACGCAAGCAGACCATAAAAACCCATTAAAACCCAATACCCAATGTGACGTGTTACATGGCTCATAAAACCGACAGTTCCTTACCAACCTTTTCAAATACTGCAATCGCTTTATCAAGGTTTTCTTTTGTATGGGATGCACTAATCATGACGCGAACGCGTCCTGTGCCTTTAGGAACGGTTGGAAATACGATCCCTGAAACAAACACACCATTTTCTAACAACGCTTTAGAAAATGCCATTGTCTTTGCTTCGTTACCAATCATAACTGGGGTAATAGGCGTTTCGCTTTTACCAATATCAAACCCTAATTTCTTTAAAGCGCTTTTAAAGTAGCGGGCGTTTTCCCAAAGCGCTTCTGTATATTGTTCGCTTTCCATGAGCATACGAACGCTCTCTATGGTCGCTTTAGTCGCTGCAGGTGGTAATGCGGTTGAAAATAGCAACGGCCTTGCCCGATGTAACAACCACGTCTTAACATTATTTTTTGTCGCCACATAACCACCAATAACACCGATGGCTTTGCTTAAGGTACCAATAATAAAGTCAACTTCACCATGCAAGCCAAAGTGATCAATCGTACCCCGACCACTTCTTCCAAGCACACCGCTTCCGTGTGCATCATCTACATACGTTAAACAACTATACTTTTTCGCAAGGTCAACAATTTTTGGCAATGGCGCTAAATCACCATCCATAGAAAATACACCATCGGTAATAATAAGAACGTTTCGATAATCCGCACGCTTTTCACGCAAAATCGATTCAAGATGTTCCATGTCGTTATGGCGATAGACAGCTTTATCAGCTTTTGACAATCGTACACCATCAATAATCGAAGCATGATTCAGTGCATCACTAATAATGAGGTCGCCTTTTTCTACGATGGCTTGAATCGTACCAATATTACAATTTAAGCCTGATTGAAAACACATGACAGCCTCTTCTTCTTTAAACTCAGCCAACACGGTTTCAAGTTCTTCAAGCAAATCTTGGTTCCCAACAATCGTTCGTACACTACCGCTCCCTGCGCCATAAGCGTCCAATGCATCATGAGCGGCTTTCACAACTCTTGGATGATTTGCCAAACCGAGATAGTTGTTGCTTGAAAGATTTATCACTTCTTTGCCATCAAGCATAATAACATTTGAACACGGGCTGCTAATGACAGGAAGCTCCCGGTAAACACCATCTTCTTTTAACGTTGCAATATTTTTATCAATGAAATCAAGTTTCCCCATACGCTTCATCCTCCGGTATTAACACGATTTTTCCGCAATGCCCACTCCCCATAATCTCAGCCGCTTTTTCTGCATCATGAAGCGGCATTTGATGGGTAATGATTTTATCAAGATTTAGTGCACCTGATTCAATCAGCCGTTTGACTTCATACCACGTCTCATAAATCTTACGACCAACCACACCATATACGTGCACACCTTTAAACACGATATCATTGCTCAAGTCAAGCGTAATCTTCTCAGCTGGTATACCAAGCAAGCTAACACCGCCACCCGCTTTCACATACTTAAAGCATTGTTCAATGGCGGTTTTATTACCACTAAATTCACCAACAACATCGACACCTCGCCCGTCGGTTTCACGC
This sequence comes from Mollicutes bacterium, assembly GCA_003559235.1. Taxonomy (GTDB): domain Bacteria; phylum Bacillota_I; class Bacilli_A; order Izemoplasmatales; family Izemoplasmataceae; genus PWME01. The sequence continues at coordinate 6,188 of PWME01000006.1, forward strand.
AAAACAGACGATATAACATCCTCTTCCCGCGGATTAATAACCACATCGGCACCAAGTTCTTTTGCCAAAGCAATACGTGTCTCGTTCACTTCAATCGCAATAATCTTTTTGGCTTTATAAGCGCGTGAAACATCAATCCCCATAAGACCAATTGGTCCACACCCAACAATCGCCACCGTTTTATTTTCAATCGGAAAATGCGCCATCGTATGCACAGCATTCCCAAGTGGTTCTTGTACAGAAAGGTGTAATGGATTCATTGATTTATCATTCACAAAACAATTTGCAGCCGGCATTTTAATATATCCCGCAAAACAACCATCCGTATCGACACCAATAATTTCGGTATTCTCACAAATATGCCCTTCATTACGCAAACAAAATTCACATGTTCCGCAAATAATATGCGTTTCCGCACTCACGACATCACCAATCGATACATTGTTAACCGCATTTCCAATTTTGATTACTTCACCACTAAACTCATGCCCAACTGTCAAAGGAAGGTTTAATCGCTGCTTTGCCCAATCGTCATAAGTATAAATATGGTAATCTGTACCACAAAATGATGCTGTTAATACTTTTACCAACACTTCATCAGATTTTAACGTTGTATTTAATGACTTTTCGACATAAGAAAACCCCGTTTCGGGCTTATCCTTAACCACTGCCATCATGGTCAATGTATCTGCTTTTTTCATCACGCCGCTCCTCACATTCAATAATAACGCTTACACTACCGTATTATAACATAAAGCATCTGTCTAGAAACGACTTTTTTGGTGGAACTTATTCCTATCAAAACCACATGAAAACCGCGGCCGATCCCGGCAGCCGCGGTTCAAAGAATAAAAAAGGAGTTTTGAAAAGAGCACTGAATTTAATCCCTGGACCTTAATCCGCTTGATGCAATTTTATTATGCAACATATTATACGGATATACAATAGAGCACTGTTAGTTTACAATAATAGAATTTATCATTTAAATAGGTTTTTTATCGATAATCGTTTCAAAATTAGCGGAATTTGTTATGTTTTTCACGCATGTTGAATATTTTGAATATACATTTTTGCAATTGATAAGGCTTTTTCTAAAGCATTCGTTTCTTCATAATACGTGATTGCAAACTCGTGAATGATTCGGTAAAGATTTATATCTTTAGAGGCATCTTTTAATGAAAGCGCCTGATTAATTAATGTTTCTAAACGCGGATCATCAAAAGAGCGGTTAATCATATGGATACAAATTTCTGACACAATCGCAAGCAATGGTTTTGTTTCTTCTGATCCCTTATCATTATTCGCTTTTTTAAATGATTTAATGGCTTCTTCATGCTTTCCTAAACACCAAAATAAATACCCTTCATAAAAGTGATAATAAGGCAGTGCATACGGCGGTATTTTTTTGAGTGCCGTCATCGATGCTTCATACATTGATGCGCCAAAGTACCGGTATGCGCGCATAAAGTATAGCTGATTAAAAAACGCTAACATATCTGGTGATTCTGGACGTATCGTTATTTGAAGATTTTCAAGCAACACATCCGCTTCATCAAAACGATTCGCATCTACCAAATTTTTAACGACCCGTAAATCAGATTCGATTTTCCGGCTAAGGTTTGCAAATTCTGCGTGATGTTTAGACGCTTTTAAACCGAATTCTAGCGCATTGTGTACATTAAAACGGCTGTCATAGATACGTGCAAGAAAACTTAGTGTTAAAGCATAAACTTTCTTTTCACCGTAAAGTTCTAAATTTCTATTAAAGTAAAATAGTGCATCATCAATGTTGTTGGTGTTCATGTGGTTATAGCCCATTAATAAGTTAAACACCAGGCGCTGTCGTTCATCAAGCAGCAAGTAATCTGCTTCAATGCTTCTCAAGTACTTACCAAGAAAATCTTTTTTAATGGCTGAAGCATA
>PWME01000139.1 GCA_003559235.1 Mollicutes bacterium
GTGCCATTGGCGGCATTACATTGAGTATGTATGATGCAAGCGATAAAGACTACCCAACGGTTGTGGCTACTGAAACCATCGCATTTAAATCGCATGAAACAAGCGATCTTATTGATAGTCCAAAGGCTTATTACTATTGTCATGTATACAACCGCATTATCATCCCAATTAATGCGGCCCGTTGGAACCACGATCAAGTCAATCCAGCACGCCTTGAAATTTATGAAGTCATGGATGATTCGTTTAGACACGATTATACATTAATGCATGCGTTTGACACGCGTCAATACAATCGTTACCGCGGCGTTGTGATTGAGGATACTTTTTACAGTGTTTCAACTGGTTATGTACGTATCGCTGGGATGGAAGATTTGTCAGAACCTTTACAAATCATTTCGTTATATGAAGATGAATAATTGACCAAAACGGTTTTTTCTTATCCCCTTTCTGCAAGGTGTTCTCATGATGAGGACACCTTGTTTTTTGTATAAAAAACCCCAAACATGAAGATGTTAGGGAAAGATACCGTAGTTAGTCCCATTCACGGGGGTCGTTTTCGATAGTATCGAGTCTAGCCATGGTGGATGCATCAAGGGTGAAATCTAACTGTGTGTTTGTGTCTATATATTTTGGTGTGGCAGCTTTTGGAATCGGCACAATGCCTTTTTGAACAATATAGCGCAAGGCAACTTGTGCAGGGGTTACGTTTAAACTTTTTGCAATGTCGATGAGAATAGAATTATTGAGTAGATAGCCCCGTGCGAGTGGTGAATACGCCATAAGTTGTATATTGTGCTTTTGACAATACGCCACAAGGGCATCTTGTGTATGTCCGACAAAATACGCTATTTGGTTAACGTGTGGTGTTGATAAGCCACGATTGCGCAAATTTTCCAAATCATCAATGGTGAAGTTCGATACCCCGATGGCTTTTGCTTTTCCTTCTTGATATAACGTTTCTAACGCTTCCCACGCCACCGCATTTGCATCATCGTAATCGCCTGTGTAAACACCAAAAGGGCGAGGGGCGTTAATCAAGTATAAGTCCACAGAGGTAACATTAAGATTTGTCAATGTTTTTGCATGCATACGAAAAACGCCATTGCGACGCTTAATATGAGGTGGTAATTTTGCGGTAATAAAAATCTCATTAGGGTCAATGCCATGTATTTTGATGGCTTCGCCGACATCTTTTTCGTTTTGGTAGACAAGGGCTGTGTCTAGGTGTTTATAACCCGCCCTCAAAGCTGTTTTAACCGCATCTTGGGTTGGGGTTCCTGGGGGAAGTTCCCATGTCCCAAACCCTAGTTTGGGCATCTTTATGCCGTTAGAGAGTAAAACGTCTTGATTCAGTAAATTCATCATAATCACCTCACCATATAGTGTACAAAAAAAGGTTTCTAAACGCTTGTCTTTTGCATTTAAAAACCTTCATACAGTTAAATGTCTTTAATCGTGTTTAAAGAGGTTTCCCCCATGGATATCATAGGCTACATAGCAAGGAAAATCCTCAACCTCAAGTTCACGAACTGCTTCTGCATCTAAATCGTCGTACATCACGACGCGGCTACTTTTAATTTTAGAAGCGAGTAATGCGCCAGCGCCACCGGTTGCCATAAAGTACACTGCTCGGTGTTTTTGCATGGCTTCGATAAAAGCGTCACTGCGTTCTCCTTTACCAATCATGGCCACAACACCTTTTTCCATTAACGGTACTGCGAGTTCATCCATACGATATGATGAAGTAGGACCACTTGATCCAATGATATAGCCTGGTTTTTCAGGGGTTGGACCAACATAGTAAATGACAGAACCTTCTAAATTAATCGCTAAGTTTTTTTCATCTTTTAAGCGCGCATGCGCTTGGTCTCTGGCTGTATAGATACGACCAGATATTAAGACCTGGTCACCAGCTTTTAAAGTTTTGACATCATTTTTTGACAAAGGGGTTTTTAAACGGATCATAAAGTGACCTCCGTGTGCCTTGAGGCATGACATTGAATGTTCACCGCAACAGGTAACGAGGCAATGTGCATAGGAAATGTGTTAATTTTGACGGCGAGACACGTTGTTTTACCACCAACGCCCATCGGTCCTACACCCGTTTCATTTAACTTTTCATACAGCGTCTTTTCTAAGGTTGCAATGGTTGGGTCGTCATGGGTATCGTCAAGGTCTCTAAATAACGCTTCTTTGGCTAGTAATGCAGATTTTTCTAAGTTTCCACCAAGACCAACACCGACCGTGATGGGTGGACACGCGCGCCCCCCTGCTTCACGGACCGTTTTAATTACGGCATCAATGACGCCCGCTTCGCCTTCAGTGGGTTTAAGCATAAAAACACGACTCATATTTTCGCTTCCCGCGCCTTTTGCGGCTATTTTGAGATGTATTTTATTGCCTTCAACGCGGCGTTCATGATAAATAATAGGGGTGTTTGTTTTTGTGTTTTCGCGTTTAAAGGGATGTGCAACAACCGATTTGCGTAAAAATCCCCGCACATAAGCATTGGCGGCGCCTTCGTTGATGGCATCTTCTAAATTGCCCTCAATCATAACCTCATAACCAACATCAGCAAAAACAACCACCATACCGGTATCTTGACATAGTGGGAAAACGCCTTCTTTCGCGATGTCTTGATTGTGCAAGACATCGTTGATAATAGATTTTGCAAGCGCGCTATTTTCTTCAGCTTGTGCTTTTTTCAGTCGGGCAACGAAGTTGTCTTTCAAGGTGTGATTCATGGTAATTAACGCTTCTTCAACTTTTTTACTAATGGTTGCTTTTAGTATTTTTCGCATCGGTGTCATCCTTTCAATCCATTGCGTATTATAACATGTTCACAACACGTTTTTCTACACGCAAATGCGTAGAAATAAAGACACCTTTGGCAATAACATATAAAGTACTTGCATCACACCGTGTTGTTTGCTATAATGATTGACGCTGATAAAACTTACTATGATGTATAATCATGGCGGAAGGAGTTTCACGATGAAAAAAGACATTCATCCGAAATACCATAGAGTTACCGTAAAGTGCACGACGTGTGGCAATGAGTTTGAGACGGGGTCAACTATAAAAGACGTACGCGTTGATACATGCTCAAATTGTCATCCATTCTACACCGGGAAACAAAAACATGCACAAGCTGACGGTCGTGTTGAACGCTTCAATAAGCGTTATGGTATTAAGTCGGACCAATAAATTCGAAGAAGCCGCTGTGATGCGGCTTTTTTTATACGGATTCTTACTTGGCATTTTAACGTTGAAACACTATAATAAGATTATCTTAGGATGAGGGGTGTTCGTATGGTTTTGAACCATCGGAACGGTTTTATAGAAGTTATTGTCGGTCCAATGTTTGCGGGGAAAACCGAAGAATTGATTCGTCGCGTTAAACGCATGCAGTATGCAAAAAAGAACATTGTTGTGTTTAAGCCATCGATTGATAATCGTTATGGTGATGATGATGTGGTATCACACGATGATAACCGAACCAAATCCATTAACATTCAATCAGCACAAGCAATCATTGACCATGTGTTAGATGAGACAGATGTGATAGCGGTTGATGAAGTACAATTTCTCGACGTTGAAACCATCAAAATATTAAATGCCTATGCAGACAAAGGCAAACGTGTTATTGTGAGCGGGCTCGATTTAGATTTCCGTGGGGAGCCCTTTGGGATTGTGCCTGTGCTAGCCGCAACGGCTGAATATGTCACAAAATTAAGTGCAGTATGTGTAAAATGCGGGGCACCCGCAACAAGGACGCAACGCATGGTTAACGGTAAGCCAGCCAAATATCATGATCCTGTTATTTTAATTGGCGCCAAAGAATCGTATGAAGCACGTTGTCGTCATTGTCATAAGGTGTATCGCAAACCCAAAGACCCTGTGGTGAACGCACTATGACCGATGATACCGCGATGCAATACGCCCTTGAAGAAGCGCGGCTTGCGGCTGAGGATGGGGAAGTCCCCATTGGTGCAATTATCCTAAAAGCAGGGAAGATTATCGGCCGTGGTCGTAATACACGCGAAACCTCAAATCAAAGCATTCGACACGCTGAAATCAATGCGATTGAAGCGGCGTGCACAACGCTTAAAACGTGGCGCTTAGAAGACTGTACCCTTTATGTAACGTTAGAACCATGTCCAATGTGTGCGGGGGCCATTATTCAATCTAGAATAGCACGGGTTGTGTATGGCGCAGATGACCCTAAACACGGAGCCCATGTTTCACAAGTGAATTTATTTGATGTGCCGTTTAATCACACTGTGCATGTAACGAGCGGTGTTTTAGCGAAAGATTCAAAGGCACTGTTGAAAAAGTTTTTTACGGCTTTACGAAAGTCGTCGCATGGTGTATAGTGTTCATAGACATCTCTCGTCGGGGATCCTCATTCAACAGGCAGTGACGAACCAGGTCAGATCGGGAACGAAGCAGCCTTAAGTTTTCTGTCTGTGTGGGTGGGGATCCCCGGCGGGAGATTTTTTCATGGGGTCCAATGCGTGGACTTTCATGGATGCATACGGTAAAATATAGACATGAAAGAGGTGCACCGTGATATGATACATTCAAAAGCTATTTTTCTTGATTTAGATGGAACGATTATTGACCATGAAAACAATCATATTCCTAAGTCAACGAAACGTACCATTAAGGCCTTGCAAGATGCGGGTCATACAGTCGTTATTGCGACAGGAAGACCACCCGTACTTTTTTATGATATTGATACAACCTTAAACATCGACACGTTTATCGCGTCTAACGGTCGGTATGTGGAACATAAAGGCACTGTGTTGCATCACGATTTTATTGAAAAAGACGTCGTGAAGCGATTTGTGTCGCGCATGGAAAAAGCTAATATTGCGGTTGGTTTTGAATCGAATAAACGTTACGCGGTAACGGATCCTGATGATGAGATGGTTAAAAAGTTTAATGCCCATTTTCATTTAAAAAGACCAGAAAAAGATCCTACGTTCCATGAACGTGAAGATGTTTTGCAAATGGTTATGTTCACCGACGATCATGACACGGCCGAATTAAAAAAAGCCTTCCCAGCGCTAGATTTTAATGTTTCATGCCCATATGGCGTCGATATTAATGCCCAAGGTGGTATGAAAGAAATTGGTATGAAAGTCGTGTGTGATTATCTTAATATTGCATGTGAAGATACCATCGCCGTTGGGGATGGGTATAATGATATTACGATGGTTAAACAAGCAGGAATCGGTATCGCGATGGGCAATGCGTGTGATGCGCTTAAGCGTGTTGCCGATATTGTTACATTACCAGCTTCAAAAGACGGTATTGAAGCCGTTTTTAAACAACTTAAGTTAATTTGATATGGCGAAATTAGGTGATTGTATGTTTGATTGTATTGTGATTGGTGGTGGTCATGCAGGCAGCGAAGCGGCATTGGCCACGGCCAAACTTCATAAAAAAACCTTGTTGGTAACGGGGAACTTAGAGCTTATCGCTTCTATGCCGTGCAATCCTTCGGTGGGTGGCCCTGCTAAAGGCATTGTAGTCCGCGAGATTGATGCGCTCGGTGGCGTAATGGCAGACATTGCGGATGCAACGCAAATCCAAATGCGTTTACTGAATCATTCGAAGGGACCAGCGGTTAGAGCATTGCGGGCACAGTCTGATAAGCTTGCATACAGTAAATTGATGTTAGACACATTAAAAGCGCAGGCCAACTTAACGTTAAAAGAAGCGTATGTAAAATCATTGCAGATTGACAATGGTGTTGTTCGTGGGATTGTCTTAGAAGATGGTTCTAAGATTACCGCAAAAACTGTTATCTTAACCACAGGGACGTATTTAAAAAGTAAGGTACTTATTGGTGACAAGGCGATTGATCAAGGGCCTGATAAACAACCACCCGCAAAACATTTAAGTGGTCAATTGCGTGATTTGGGGTTTGATTTAAAACGGCTTAAAACAGGGACGCCACCACGAATAAAACGAAGCAGCATTGACTTTTCGGTGACAGAACCTCAACCCGGTGATAATGCCCATCGGTATTTCTCTCACCTTCCGAAAACCGATTATGATCTATCTAAACAAGCGGTATGCTATTTAACCCACACAACCGCATCGACCCACCAAATAATTTTTGATAACTTAGATCGTTCATCCATGTACAGCGGTGTTATCGAAGGCGTTGGGCCGCGTTATTGTCCATCTATTGAAGATAAGTTGGTTCGGTTTAAAGACAAACCGCGCCACCAAATCTTTTTAGAACCAGAGACGCTTGGAACCGATGATATATACATGCAAGGTTTTTCAACGTCAATGCCTGAAGACGTGCAAATCAAAATGGTTCGTTCAGTGAAGGGATTAGAAAATGCGGAAATTTCCAAATACGCTTATGCGATTGAATATGATGCGATTGACCCGCGGCAACTGTGGCCAACGTTAGAGACAAAACATGTTCGTGGGCTTTTTTCTGCGGGTCAAATTAACGGCACAAGCGGATACGAAGAAGCAGCTTCACAAGGGTTAATGGCGGGGATTAACGCGAGTCGCCATATCGATGGCTTATCCCCAATTATTTTAAAGCGTGATGAAGCGTATATTGGTGTACTGATTGATGATCTTGTCACAAAAGGGGTTGAAGATCCCTATCGTTTATTAACATCACGTGCGGAGCATAGGTTGTTGTTAAGGCATGATAATGCTGATGTACGGCTAATGAAGTTAGGACACGAAGTCGGCTTGCTCGCGCAAGATAAATACAGCCAATCCATTAAACGTAGAAAATATGTTGATCAGGTAAAAACAAAACTTGAAAGTATTGTTTTAACACCTAATAAGGTGACGAATGCATTGGTTGCCTCAATACCAACGGCTCCAATTAAAGATAAAACAACTTTAGCGCAACTCATTAAACGCCCTGATGTTTCATCGCGCGTTTTACCGTTGTTTGAAAAGGATATGTCCGTAGTGGATGAAGTTTATGAACAGGTCGATATAGAAATTCAGTATGAAGGTTATATTGAAAAAGCACGGGTTAAAGCTGATAAACTCAACCGCTTAGAACATGTGGCGATTCCTGATGATATTGAGTATGATGCAATGCATAATCTTGCCAATGAAGCCAAAGAAAAACTAAAAAAAATCCGTCCGATGACGGTTGGACAAGCCGCACGTATTAGCGGCGTTAATCCAAGTGATATTGCGGTATTAAGTGTACACTTAAAACGCCGCACGTCACAGTAATTAGCGATAAGGTTTTAGACCTCTGAGCGTGTGTATGGTAAAATGAATGAGAATGGTGAAACTATGGATGAAACGACGTTTCGGGAAAAACTTGCCGCAATTGATATACCATTAAGTACATCGCAATACGAACAATTTGCGTTATACTGCACGATGCTTTTATCGTGGAATGAAACGATGAATTTAACTGCGATTACTGAACGAGACATGGTGTTTGAAAAGCATTTTTATGATGCAGCGCATTTCGTCAAAGCGGTTAATCCTAATCATTCGTCAATACTGGATATTGGCAGTGGCGCAGGATTTCCTGGCATTGTGCTTAAAATATTGTTTCCGAGTATTCAGTTAACAATTATCGATGCAACGAAAAAACGGATTAAGTTTTTACAAGCACTTTGTGAGGCGCTTTCCATTGATGTTACATTACGTCACGAACGCGCAGAAATGCATGCTTTAAAGAACCATTATGATATCGTAACCGCACGTGCAGTTGCAGAACTCAACATACTCGTTGAACTTTGCGTACCTTTTGTTAAAGTTGGTGGGGTTTTTGTTGCATTCAAAGGCGATCGTGTTGATGAAGAAATGGCCAAAGCGAAGCAAGCCGTGCGTTTAACAGGCGCACGAATCGATCAAAACGTGTTTTACAAGATTCATGATCGCACACGTTCATTACTTCGGTTTGAAAAAGTTCAACCGACCGCTTCAAAATACCCGCGCGCCTTTAGTAAAATCAAAAAATCTCCATTGTAAGCAGGTGTTCGTATGCAAGAACGTAGCTATCGAAACATTAAGCGCCCTGATGAAGGCATTGTTCGCCAACAAGAATCGATTGAGACCGATTATTTAAAGAA
>PWME01000182.1 GCA_003559235.1 Mollicutes bacterium
GTGATCCATTTAAAACCATTGATTTTGATGGGTTAGAGGGTCAAATATTTGCGTTGTTATTGGTTTTGCAAGCCCCGATTGATATTGTGCAGCTCACGCGACTCATTGATGATGAGAAGGTTGATGAAATTGATGTTGATGCGTGTGTGCGAAACTTTGAACCGTTTACGCTGATTGATGTATCACACGTGCGGCCGTTTCCCAGTGTGTTTATCGAATGGCTTGAAGGCAACTTAAACGTTCAGGTTGCGCCTGATCTTGGTCATCGTATGATTGCACGGTTGCTTGAAAGGTACCCAAACCGTTTATATGAAGTAGGATATTTGATACGCTTTGGTGCGTATCATATGCTAGTAAGTCAAGCGGTTGATGTTATTGATCGCATGTTAGAACACCAAAGCGAACGTTTTTTAGATGCACTTACCTCGGCATTTGTTCATTGTTTAATCCAAGATGATGCCACAATCGTTTATGAAGAAATTGCACGGCTTGCTTTAGATGGTTATGCGGATGAATGGCTCATTGAAGATACAGTACAAAAATTGTCTGAAGCGTCATATGTAGAGATTGCTAAAGCGTTTTTAAAACGTTTAACGGTAGGGTTAAGTGATATGTTTTTAGAAAATCAATATGGCAAAATTGCACTTTTTGTCGGTGATAAAGATGCTGCAAAAACCCACTTTGAAAACGTCATTGCGTTTGCTGAAGCTACAAATAATCCCATGGGTTCCATGAGTGATGTCTCATTTGCGCATGAGTTTCTTGGAGAAATTGCGGCTGAAATGGGTGACAGTGATAAGGCACGCTATCACTTTAACGCTTGTTTAGAAAGTATCGAGACCTTAGCGCATGAAGATGATCGTTTTGACCATGAAATTCATCGTGCTGCTTTATCGTTACATCAGGGGGATTTGGCGTTTGATGTTGATGATTATCGTGCGGCATTACATCACTACGTTTCGGCTTTGACAGTTTATGAACGTATGCCTGCACCCCATGCTGATGCCCATAGTAGCGTTGCAACAACGCTTATAAAGATGTTAGAGGCTTATGACGCTTTAGAAGAAAGCTATCAAGCACAAATAACCATAGAACGTTTACTCGATCATGCACAATCTCGCTGTGAAAAAGAAGATTCTATTGCAACGTTTCAAGATCTTGCATACGCTTATGCGCGGTTAGGCGATCGTGCAGAAGGGTTGCGTGATATCGAAACTGCATTACAACATTATCAAGAAGTTAATCGGCTTTATACACATATTCACACAATTGTTTTCAGTAGTGAAAGTGCACAAGATGTCGCGTTTTCTCACGCGCGACTTGGTGAGTTAAAGACATTGCAAGGAAATCGTAAAATGGCCGAAAAGCATAAGATAGCTGCTTTGTATCACGCTGAACGCGCGCTTGCTGAAAAGGAAAACACCTTGACGCGACTTAACGTTGAAATGCATTGCAGTCGATTGGGTGAATTTTATTTCCAACAGACTGCGCTTTCAAAAGCGAAACGGTATTTTGAAAGAGCGTTTCAAAGTGCGCAAGTAACAACCAGTAAAGACCCTTCATTTGAGGCGTATGAATCCTATGCCCAAACCGCGTCAAATTTAGGCGATTATTACAACCAACGAGACGAGGCCAATCAAGCATTGTTGTACTATAATAAAATGGTTGAAGCAGAAAAAGAAGCGTTAAATCTTGCACCAGATCCTAACGCACAAAACCATCAATTTGCGTATACATGTATACGGTTAGGCGACTACCACATGTCGCATCAAAGGATTGAAAAAGCAAAACCATTTTATGAAGAGGCGATCATGCGATTAGAAAGATTGGTGACAGATTACGACTCTGATGCTGCTAAAGCGTTGCTTGCGAATGTTTATATGCAGTCATCTGAGGTTTACAAACACCTTGGGGATAAAAAACGTGAAAAACGTTATTGGAACTTAGCAAAAAAGTTGAACCCAATGGCTTTTGATTAAACACGGCGTCGCCGTGTTTTTTCTTTAACGCCACTAGAAAAAAGCACAAAACGGTATTGTATGGTACAATAATACATGTAAACTAGACAACGCGGAGGTTGCTATGGAACGAATGCATCAAAAAATATCACCGCAGTTTGAGGACTTTTCTCGTATTGTTGTGTTTGATTTAGAAACCACAGGGTTCAATCCTTACAAAAATGAACCTATTGAATTTGCGGCGGTTGTATTAAAAAAACACTCAACAGGGTTTGATATTGTCGAAACGATTAACGAATTTATTCAAGCAAAAACCCCGCTACCTGACAAAATTAAAGCTTTGACGAACATAACTGACGCACAGGTTGAATCCGGCATAACACAAGAAAAATTAGCTGATATCATTGCGAAATGGTTTACGGATGATGCATTGATTGTCGCATACAACATTTTGTTTGATATGGGTTTTGTGGATGCGGTCATGAAAAAACATCGTCCAGATTTTTGTTTTGAAGGCGCTATGCTTGATGTTATGTGCGTTTATAAAGATCGTCACGCTTATCCGCATCGTTTAGAAAACGCGGTTGATACATACCACGTTGATATTCCAAACTCTCATCGTGCCATCGATGACACGCGTGCCTTAGCAGCTGTACTGATGAAGATGCATGAGGAAGAAGACGTTGCTTTATATATTAACTCACTTGGCTATAATCCTAAGTATACACCGCCACGTAAACGGTATCGGCATATTGATTATTTCCCACAAGCCCATCAAAAGTATGACCTCAAAGAAAAGATTCTTGCACGTCGACGAACGCTTTTTAATGACCCATTGTAAGCGTGTTGATTGATGTGATTAGGAGGGGTGGCAATGCATCGAGAAGGCATCGGTTACCGATTAGACTTTTCCACCTATACTAGAATCGTAGTATTTGACCTTGAAACGACAGGCGAAGCCATTGAACGCGATGAAGTGATCGCCTTTGCGGCGGTGGTGCTTAAACCAAGCAATGGTGGTTTAAGGCTTGAAAAAACCATTAGCCACACGGTGAAAGCATCAACGGCTATATCACAGCGTGTTCGCCAAAAAACCAATCTCACAGATGAGATGGTAAAAGCAGGCATCGAAATGGCACATTTGGCCAATATGATTGAAGCGCTTTTTTCACAACGTGCGCTACTAGTTGGTTATGGGGTGCAGTTTGATGTTGATATGATTATGCATATGATGGCAAAGCGCAAACCAAACTATCGTTTTCAATCGAGTGTGCTTGACTTAGAAACGGTATATCGTGATCGCCATCTAGAGAAATGTGACCTTGATGCAATGCTTGAAGGTTATGCGGTCACAAGACCAAAAGTATCAAAGATTCTTGATAATACGTTTGCCGTTTATGAGTTATTTAAACGAATGCATGAAAGAGAAAGTGTTGCAACGTATGTTGATGTCTTAATTGATGAAAAAACGGCACCATTTGATAGACCAAAACGTATGCCACACGTCATTAATGTGGGTGCACCCGATCATGTTGGCGCCATAAAAAAAGCGTTAAGAAAACGATAATAAAAATGCCACTGCGAGTGTTAAGTCCACACGCAGTGGCATTTTTTAAGCGGCAAATATATTCTTTTTTAGCACGGTACTTTTAGGGTTTGTTTTTGGTATATTTTTAGAATCAAAGTGCCGTAAATAATCGATGACTTCCTTGGTCAATTGTGATGGCGTGCTCGCACCACTTGTCACGCTTACAACACGCAACGTTTTAAGATGTTCTATGTCAAGGTCTTCAACGGATTCGATAAGAGAGGCATCGGTGCCATAAGCTTTAGAAACTTCTACCAGTTTTTTTGAGTTGTTTGAACGGTGATCGCCAACCACAAAACAATGTTCAACCCGCTTGTCTTGATGCATCAATGCTAATTGTCTTGTTTTTGTGGCGTCGCAGCGCTCTTCAATAAGCTTTGCTTGTGGGTAGCGCTCGCGCACGGCTTCTGCAAGGTTAACAATATCAAACAAACTCATCGTGGTTTGATTTGTGATGGCAACATGCGTATTGTGGATGGTGATTGCATCTAAGTCTTCTTTCGATGTGATGACATGCAAATTAGGACCGTAACTTAATACGGTTTCGACCTCCGGATGATTTGGCTTGCCTATGAAGAAGACATCGTAGCCTTGTGCTAAATAGGATTTAACAGTGCGTTGACTCGCGAAGACGTCTTGACAGGTTGTGTCGATCATGTCTAAATCTTTGGCTTTGGCTTTCTCATAAACATCATCTGAAACACCGTGTGCTGTAAACACAACGGTGCCCGTTTGAATTTGATCAAGCAATTCTAAACGGGTTTTTGATTTATCATTCAACGATTGGATACCAAGGGCACGAAAATCATCCACGATTTTTTGGTTGTGAACAACCATGCCTAAAACATAAATCGGTTGTTTTATTGAAGGGTCTTTGGCGAGCGTTCGCATTTGATTAATGGCATCGACAACACCATGACAGTACCCGCGTGGTGTTAATACAATCACTTCCATCGTATGCCTCCTAAGGTGAAGTGTCTTTTATGATCAAATGTTGCACGTTCATTATAACAAACTTTAGATGATTTTGTGTGATAAACCATAGTGCGATGCTTTTAAAAACACGCGTTTCAGTATATAATGGGGAAGGTTGAAATGAGGGATACCTATGGACATAAAAAAAGCCTACATTAAACAAGCACTAGAAGCCATTGATTTCAAACAATTTACTGATATTCAATCGGCAATTATTCCAAAAGCGCGTAATCGCATTGATATTGTTGGGACAAGTCGTACGGGAACAGGAAAAACCCATGCGTTTTTAATCCCAATTTTTGAACGTCTGGATTTTAAATCCAATACCTTGCAAGTTCTCATTATGGCGCCAACGCGAGAACTCGCCCAACAAATTGTAAACATGGCCAGGCATATTGCATCTTTCAGTGATGAAACCATCGATATTAAATTGTTTGCGGGTGGCAAAGACCGCCAAAAAGAAATTGATGCACTCACGCGCAAACAGCCGGCCATTGCGGTTGGTACCCCAGGAAGAATTCATGACCTTGTCGTAAAAACCAATGTGCTTAAAGCGTATACAGCGCATACGTTAGTTATTGATGAAGCGGACATGGCACTTGAAATTGGCTTTTTATCGGATATTGATGCGGTTGCACGTGTTATGCCTAAAGAGCTCCATATGATGGTATTCAGTGCTACGATTCCAGAAAAATTAAAGCCTTTTTTGCGTAAATATTTGCATAATCCGCACACAGTGGCTTTGCAAGATAGCGACTGGGCGAAACTTGATTTAACCCACCGTTTTATCAAGGTGCGTGATTTGCAAGAACGCGATAAGGCATTACATGATACACTCAAGACAATCAATCCTTATTTAGCCATGATTTTTGCGAATCGTAAGGAAACCGTTGAACGATTAAGTAAGATACTTTATGAAGCAGGCTATGATGTATTGCCATTGCATGGTGATTTACCCCCGCGCAAACGTAAACAAGTCTTACGTGATATTGACAACTTAAGGGTTACGTATATTGTCGCAAGTGATATGGCATCACGTGGTTTAGATATTAAAGGCATTAGTCATATCATTAATTATGAATTGCCGCAAGACCCAGCGTTTTTCGTCCACCGGATTGGTCGCAGTGGTCGCATGGGTGCGAGCGGAACGGTTATTTCACTTTACGATGATAAAGATACGAAAACGATTGACTATATTGAGCGTCATGGGTTGAAGATTGACGGTTCAAAGCAAAAAAGAATGCATGCACCGCATAAAAAAGATACGAAACGGAGAGGATAACATGTTGAAAATAGGTTCTCATGTATCATTAAAAGGCGACAAGATGTTTTTAGGCAGTGTTGAAGAAGCATTATCATACGGGGCGAGTGCCTTTATGGTTTATACAGGTGCCCCACAAAACACAAGACGCAAGGCATTGGATACAATGCGTATAGATGAAGCGAAAACAATGTGGCAAGCTGCTGGCTATGCGATGGAAGATATTGTTGTTCATGCACCTTATGTAATGAATCTTGCCAATCCAGACCCTGTTAAACAACAGTTTGCGATTGATTTTCTTGTGAATGAAATCAAACGGAGTGAGGCAATGGGCGCAAAGGAAATTGTTTTACATCCAGGTGCGCATGTAAAACAAGGTGCTGAAGCAGGGATTGAACGTATTGTGAGTGGGCTTAATCATGTTTTGGAAAAAACTGAGGGGAGCAGCGTGAATATTGCTTTAGAAACAATGGCAGGGAAAGGGACAGAGATTGGTCGGTCGTTTGAAGAGTTGCGCGCCATTATCGATGGGGTGAACGATAGTCGTCGTTTAACGGTATGCTTTGACACTTGTCATACGCATGATGCAGGGTATGATGTTAAAGAAGATTTTGAAGGTGTGATGGAAGAGTTTGATAAGGTAATTGGAAAATCTCGGATTGGTGTCTTTCATATTAATGATTCAAAAAACGTGCGTGGTGCGATGAAAGACCGCCACGCAAATTTAGGGGTTGGTGAAATTGGTTTTGATGCGCTGAATGCGATTGTGCATCATCCGGATTTTGCGCAGGTTCCTAAGATTTTAGAAACGCCTTATGTTACAGAAGATGACGCATCGACAAAACGCATTTATCCTCCATATAAAGCAGAAATTGCAATGCTTAAAGCTAGGCAATTTGATGCTTCGTTTATAGAAGATATCCGTAAACAAGGATAAAATATCACTGCATGGAGTGCGTGATGTGGTATAATGAATGTGAAGCGATGTCACGGTGAACGCGTGTCGCGCATGCATCGGTCATTTGGCCGATACGATAAAATGGTGAGATGCTTCGTGCATCCACCATTTTCTTATAGGGCGGTGAGCGAATGATAAAACGTTTTGAGCACCCGATGGTTGATGATTGGCGGGTTACTTCTGTAAAAGCATATGTAGCGAATGATCAACGTGAAACGGTTAAAAGCCTGCTCAATGCTTTTGAACATATTATTGTAGTAACGATGAGCTTTCCAAAAGAAGAAGTGGCTTTTAAAGGAGCTGGGTTTGGACTGATTGCACGCTATGCCTATGGCATTGATTATCATCATTTGTTAGAACCGGCAGTGCAAAGTATTGCCGAAACACTGAGAAACAAAGGCTATGATGCCTACACACAAGTGGATAAAGGGTTGATTGATGAACGGCTTGCAGCGTCGCTTGCTGGGCTTGGGTACTTAGGCAAAAATCAATTTTTAATCCATCCAAAGTTTGGGACGTATACGGTACTAGGTATTGTGGCAACGAATGCGCCGATTGTCCGTGAAAAGTTGCCAAAAGATACGTGTGGTGACTGCCGTCAATGTATTGATGCGTGTCCGACTGGGGCGCTGGATGATGGATTCAATGCACGGCTTTGTACTTCTAATGTTACACAAATGAAAGCGCCGTTAGATGAGCAAGACCTTGCGCCGCTGAAACGCAAAGTCTTTGGGTGTGATATTTGTCAAAAAGTATGTCCAAAAAACATTGATATTAAACCCGTTCAGCGTCACGAAACAAAGGCTGATGGGGATAGCCAATTGCATTTGCCGAGCTTGCTTGGGCTCTCAAACAAAAGAATTGAGAAGTTGTACAAAGACCGTGCGTTTGCGTTTCGTGGCGGCCTTGTATTAAAGCGCAATGCGTTTGCATTGCTTGTGAATCAAAACTATACAGAAGCGTATCCGCTTATGCAACATGTTTATGAACAGTATAAACATGTTGTATGGTTTGAAAAAACGGCTAGGCGATTACTAAAAAGGATGGCAGAGAAGTTATGAATCATATTGTACTCTTTGAACCTGAGATTCCCCAAAATGCTGGGAATATTATGCGTACCTGTGTTGCGACAAACAGTAAATTGCATTTGATTGAACCGCTTGGGTTTTCGATGCGAGACCGCTTCATTAAACGCAGTGCTGTGAATCATTTGGCAAACCTTGATGTTACAGTTTATGAAGATTGGGAAGCTTTTTTGCATAAAAATCCTAA
>PWME01000205.1 GCA_003559235.1 Mollicutes bacterium
ATCATAATGCCTTTCCCATCTACAGAAGGTACTGTATGTTTTACTGTTTTCATTGGGCATCACCTAAATAACGACGTATGGCCTTAATTTGCGCAATGTATCCTGAACAACGACATAAATTTCCGATAATGTAGCGTTTGATGTCATCATCACTCGGCGATGAGAGTTCTTTCTTCAACGCATAAATAACCAACGCAAGTCCAGGGTTGCAATACCCACACTGATCCGCGCCTTCAGCACCAAACGCGTCACTAATTTTTTCCACCTCATGTGGCAATCCTTCAACCGTTGTCACATGACGCTCTTCGGCTTGTACAGCCAACAAAGAACACGACAATACCGGTTTATCATCCAATAGCACTGTACAAACACCACAACTCGATGTGTCACAGCCCTTTCGAACACTCCACACGTGATGTCTTTTAAGCATATCGGCAAGCGATTCTCCTGGTTCGATATTGAAGGAACGTTTGCGTCCATTTAAATGGATATTAATGGTCATCATGATGCACCGCCTTTAAACCTCGCATGGTATACGTTTTCGCGAGTTGTTTACGATAATCCGCTGAAGCACGTGCGTTTGAACCAAAAGAAATTTCTTTAAGCACCGCTTCTAATGCTTTTTCAAAACACGCATGATCTCGTCTTGAAGCGTTATTGACAACGTGCATCGCTTCAGTGGCTTTTAACGCTTTACTTGGTCTTGAACCTATCACAATGCTTACATTGCCTTGGCGATTGGTAACGGCAAGGTTTAAGATAGAGAAATCAAGCCGCGTATTAGACACTTTTTTAAAATACCCATACCCATGTGTTTTGGGCACAATGATATGGGTTAAAATATCAATTTCAGGACGTTTCATCGCTAAAAAGTGTTCGAGTGTACAGCGTCCACGTTTGAAGAAAACAAGCGCTGCGTCTAACGCAAGCAAAGGGGTAATGACATCGGAAAAAGGATATCTTCCCATCACGCTGCCACCAATCGTTGCCGTGTTGCGAAATGGAACCCCGAGAATATCGCCAACAGCCTGTGACAATATACCACCACAAACACGCGATAACGCTTCATGCGTTTCAACAGAACGCAATGAAGTCATCGCACCGATTGTAAAAGCTTTGTCATCTTCTTCAATAGCATCAAGCCCGAGTTGTTCTAACCCAACCATAACATCGATGGGTTTCTCAGACAATCGCTGCCACGCACCCCCTGCCATAATTTGCCGAGTGCCATCACCAAACAACAAATCGTACGCCGCTTTTAATGTTTTAGGACGTTCATACGTTTTAATATCCAGTTTAACCATTCCTTTCGTAACGCGTCAAAATGTTTTTGTATGTTTTAATGGTATCAATATCATCCAAAATCGCATCATCATCAACCAAAACTTCTGTAAATCCAATGCGATTACGAAACGCTTTTAATGAATCATCTTCTGAACTCTCCAATAAAAGTCTTTTCAATGATTGATTCATATAAATTGGGTGGCCGCGCCTATGCGTACTCGTGATAGGCACCCGAATCGCACCAGCACCCTTTAGTAATGCTTTAAACGTTTCAACTGACACAAACGGACAATCGCCTGGTAAAATGAAAAAATCGTCACTGCTTTCAAAAACACCACGCTTGACAGATGCAAACATGCCTTTCTCGTAGTCAGTGTTTTTGACGCACGTGACGTCAGTTTCATATTGCAAAGCTTCACGAATACTCTCATCGTAATGGCCTGTAACGACAATGATTTTTGATACAATGGGACGCATACTTGCTGTGGCATGACAAATGAGCGGGCGGTTATCGACCGTAAGCATGAGCTTGTTCGTCTTCGCGCGCGTTGCGCGGCCAGCGGCTAAAATGATTCCTTCCGCCAATGTCATCCCTCCATTTATTTGTGATTTATCCAAAAGAATACGCTTTCGTGTTTCCTTTTATTGTATCACAACTTAAGGGATAAATCCATAGCCACTTTTATTGAAAACGCCCTATTGATAAGGGTGTTAGCGATTTCACAACCTCGGGTAAAACGGTTAGTAAATCTGATGCAATCATGGCATGTTCACCCATTTTTTCAGACGCTTTAATACCCGCAAGTGCATGCAACAAAACCCCTTGGGTTGCCGCATCAAAAAGTGATGCACCCATGCCAAGTCTTGAAGCAATCAGCCCACTCAATATATCGCCAGTGCCTGCGGTTGCAAGTGCGGCTGTACCTAAAGGCATAAACGAGGCAACACCTTTATAAACAATCAAGGTTGTCGACCCTTTTAAAACAAGCACACCACCAACCGTTTTGTTATAGTGTTCTGCCGCTTCAACGGTAACCGTATCAACATTTGCAAGCCGTTTAAACTCACCTTCGTGTGGGGTTAATACAAAAGACTTATGCGGCAGATTATGGTGTTGAAGCGCTTTAAATACCGTTAAACCATCCGCATCAACGACCAAAGGCTTGTTCGATGAAAGCAGCACGTCAAGGGCTTCTTGCTTTTCTTTTGACACCGAACCCATTCCAACCCCAAAAACAATAGCATCGGCTTTTTCAAGATACGCTCTTAAATCATTGGAGGTTCTATATTGTTTGTGCATAACTTCTAGCAATGCTTGAGGTAACGTCGTATCATCATTTTCATGTTTAAGATGAAATACAAGACCAGAGCCGCTTCGGTACGCAGCATGCGCTGCAAGACTCGGCGCCCCAGGCATCATTTTTGTGCCGCCCATTATCATCACATTGCCATAATTATATTTATGCGTGTTAGAAGAACGCTTTTTAAAGCTATGCGCTAACGCCTCAAGCCCAACAGTACGTCTCGGTAAAAATGCATCGATTGGCTTAATACCAACATCAACAACCTCTACTTTCCCACAAACATCTTTCCCATCTTGCATAAGATGACCATACTTTAAGCATTGTACTGCAAGGGTTAAGTCGGCTTTTATAGCCGTAATGGCTTCTCCTGTATCCGCATTTAACCCTGTTGGTAAATCAATGGCAATCCGGATCGCTTTGGTTTTGTTTATCATATGGACAATGTGATTGTAAGGCTCACGTAAATCCCCACTAACCCCAATGCCAAACAAAGCATCCACAATAATATCGGCCTGCTTTAAAAGACGATCTAACTCATCCCAATTATCATTTGAATCCCACGTTTTTTCTGTTTTGTTTAACGCAGATTTCGCAACGTTTGAAGCGTCACTACGCTTATCATCATCGCCGAACACAACCGTTAAAACATCATACGCTTTATCCATGAAGACCTTACCAACAATCATGCCGTCTCCACCATTATTGCCAGGTCCACATAAAATAACCGTTTTCATAGAAGGATTGAACCAATCAGCCGTTATAATATGGTTCGCAAGCGCCTGACCAGCCCGTTTCATTAACGTATACTCGCTAATCCCTTCACGCTTCAACGTTGCAGCGTCCATCTTGCGCATCGTATCTTTGTTCACAATATTACCCTGCATTGTATCCCTTCTTTCTTTTTCATGTTCATTATAGCAAAAATCCATTGCATTATCACGACGATTTACGCAAACAAAAAGCCCATCAAGGGCTAAACATGCATGGTTTTCACATAAGCATCATAAACAGATTGTGTTAACGCCTTCAAATCGTGGCGTTCATTGACAATAATTTTATCCACATGAACCAGCGCTTCAACTTTAAAATACGCTTGATCAATGGTCAACCGTTGTTCGATATCTTCTTTAAAGTCCCCGCGGGCTTGCATGCGTTCACGACGAATCGCGACAGGCGTCTCAATAAAAAAAATCATCACATCATCTTTTAATGCTTCATATAACGCATTCGCCCCACGAATATCAACAATTAACACCTTATCCAAACTCGCATCTTTAAAGGCTGTACCATATAAATTTCCACTGTATTCGGACGTTTCCAAAAAGAACCCTATTTTCATTTTTGTTATAAACTCATCACGTCCTAAGAAGTGATAATCTACGCCATCTACCTCACCACTGCGCTTAGGTCGTGTTGTATACGTTACCGTTTTTTTGAAATTGTGGTGCGCAATTAACCGTTTCGCAATCTCCGTCTTACCAGACGCGCTTGCACCAATTAAAACAAGCATAATATCACTCCTCGTAAAATTCATTGCAGCATTAAAGCATCGTTTTCTTTCGTTCACTCAGTGCTTTTGCAATTGCTGCAGCGAGCGCAGCATTACTTTTAACCAAAGCTTTATTCGCCGCCAAACTTTTTTTGTTGGTTGCCTTTTCAATGCGGCTTAAAAGCCAAGGGGTGAGCGCTTTACCATGAACATGATGCTGTTTTGCCGCTTCAATTGCATCATTAATAGCGGCTTCAATAACATCATACGCAATCGCATGCGCTTTATCAATCGGATTCGCTATGACAATACCTCCTGATAATTTTAACTGCCGTTTCGCATCAATCAGCGCCGCAATAGCCTTTGCATCATCAAGTCGATGCGCAACCTTTAATCCACTCGTTCGCGCGTAAAAGGCTGGCAGTTCATCCGTTTTATACCCAATGACCTCAACACCACGTGTTTCTAAATATTCAAGTGTTTTAGGCAAATCAAGAATCGATTTCGCCCCTGCACATACTACCGTCACATTTTCGTAGGCCAACTCCTCTAAATCACGCGAAATATCAAACGTCT
The DNA here is from genome assembly GCA_003559235.1 of Mollicutes bacterium. Classification (GTDB taxonomy): domain Bacteria; phylum Bacillota_I; class Bacilli_A; order Izemoplasmatales; family Izemoplasmataceae; genus PWME01. Next base: position 4,654 of record PWME01000205.1, read on the forward strand.
CACTCGCGCCGCGATGCACCCCACCAATGCCTCCTGTCGCAAATACTTCAATCCCTGCCATTGATGCAATAAGCATGGTAGCCGATACTGTGGTTGCACCAGTCTTTTTTTGTGAAACGGCATAAGCGAGATCGCGTTTACTTAATTTCATGACATCATCTTCATTCGCAAGACGCGTTAGCATAGACTCTGAAAGCCCAACCATAACCGCCCCATCGATGATGGCAATGGTTGCGGGTACTGCCCCTGCATCACGCACAATGGTTTCAAGTTCTAAGGCAATTTGTAAATTATCAGGCTTAGGCATGCCATGCGCAATAATGGTTGATTCTAAGGCCACAACCGCTTCTTTGTTTTGTAAAGCTTTTTTTACGTCTGAATCTAGTATAATTGGATACGTCATCGCAATGCCTCCATGCGTTCATATAAATGCCTTCGTGTCAGGTTTTTTGATACGGCATGCGCAGCTTCTAAGGTAATACTAGCCAGCGCAAGACCGCATAACAAAGGATCTTTATTTTCTAGTGTGGCGTGAATAATGCCCGAAAACAATGCATCACCTGCACCACTTACATTGACAATCTGTGGATGATTTAAAACCCGATGATAAACGTGTGATGCGTGAATCAAACGGACACCTTTTGCGCCTTCTGATAACACACATTGTACTAAGCCCTCGTGTTTCACAAACGCTTTTGACGTTTCATCAAGCACATTGTCTTTTGTTTTAACAAACATTTCAAACTCCTGGCGATTCAGCTTTAATGTATGGATTTTTGATAAATATGGTTTTAGTTTTAACGCTTTTTGCGCTGAGACCGCATCGGCAAAGACATTACGTGCATGTCTAAATATAGCTTGTAATGCCCCGTTGGATAAGTTGGCATCAATAATAAGTGTTGCACCAGCAAACTGCCTTTTCATACGATCAATCGCTTCTTCATCCAATGCCTCAAGAGACGCCATATCAGCAACCGCACCGATTAACTCACCATGCGCATGATAAAGCGCAACATATGAAGGCATACGGGATGTTTCAACCGCATGAACAAAGACCCCTAACCCTTCTAATGCCCGTTTCAGTGCGACGCCATCTTCAGACTTTGGTAATGCTGTAATAAAAGTGACATCATGACCAAGTCGCGCCAAATTTTCAGCAATATTTCGACCGACACCACCAAAGGCTTTATGAACCGTGCCTGGATTAGAGTCTTTTGCATAAAAATGGTGATTGGCTGTGGCCATAATATCAATATTCGCACCACCTATTACTACAATACGTTGATGCATTAATCAGTCTCCTCTAATAAAGTTTCATGAATTGGAACATACGTTAAAACACCGTGTTCACGCCTACTTTCAAACAATGTTATGGCGTTTACGTGCACATAGGATTGATAAACAGGAAACGGAGAAATTGAGTTCATCCGTTCTGAAAGCACAACTTCCCTTGCAATCGTAATATGGGGTTGAAATTTTCGCTGCTCGCGTTCAATGCCATTTTCATTCAATGCATCATCAAGCGTGCGACGCAACTTTAGAAGTTTCGGCTTTCCCTCTGGAATATTAACCCACATAATCTTTTTTCTGCCACGCTCAAAAGCGCCAATATCGCCTATTTTGATAAAAAAAGATTGGATGTTTGAAGCCGCTAAATCCATCGCTTCCACAACATCATCCACTTGTGCTATTGAAATATCACCAATAAAACGTATCGTAGTGTGAAAGTTATGAAAATGGGTAAAATTACCTTTTAATGCCGTTTCTTTTATTCTATCTTGAACGCGCTTTAAAAAAGCTTTTTCCTCAGCATTCAATGCAATGCCTATAAAAACGCGCATGCTATCACCTCACCGAGTCGATAGTGTTATTGTAATCGTTGACGCGTAATAATGCAAGATAGCATACCATAAAAAAGCAGGTCATTTCGACCTGCTTAATGGTTAAAATATTTGAATGAAAATAATTACAAAAGCGATAATAATCGCGATTACAAGTAGCGCCAGCAACCCAGTCTTAATGACTAATCGGCGATACCATGATTTGCCATCTAACCCTAAATCACCTTTTACAACTGATTCAATATCTGAATGAACCTGTGGTGGTGTTGGGGCTTCAACCGGTGCCGGTTCTGCTTGTGGTTCTTTTGGTTCAGGTTTTTCTGGGGTTTTGGCCACAACTTCCGGTTCTTTACGTTCAGGTTTTTCCTCTACTTTTTCGCTTGGTTTTTCAACTTTTTTCGGGCGCGTATAAATCTCTTTGGTTGATGATGCATTACGCAATATGTACTCAACCGTTTTTGGTTTATCAAAATAAGGGCTTGCGATAATGTCATTTTCTTTTGACCAAGCTTCTAAGTCCTTCACTTTCATACCAAGCAGTTCACTCTTTAACTCTTCATCAAGTTCTCCGCGATCTTCAAGTTGTTTAAAAACGATGTCTTGCATTTCTTTCTTGCGAAGATATCTAGGGACATCAACGTGATACTTTTTCCCAATTTGAATCAGTTCTTTAACGTTTGAACTACGGGTCGCGACTTTGCGAAACTTATCAATCGGCAAGCCATCAATTTCGCCTTCTTCGTCATAAAAACACTCGCTTAATTCCCGGTTGTATGTGGCAATGTCTTTTATGGCATCGCGTTCGATTTCTAACGCAATTTCTGCAAGTGGTTCAAAGGATTCTGGACCAAATCCTTGATCAACTAAATAACTAAGCATACCTTCCCAAAGATGGGTTAAATAGTCGTCTATTACGGATGCGTCATCCAAATCAGAAAGCTCATCTTCAAGCTCAGTTTCGGAAAATTCTTTGTAATAATGTAAACGTTCTGCACGTCGCAAATCCTTAAAACGATCCGCATTCTCACTTGCATGCGCACGCTCAGAAACCTCTAATCGCTGTTTTTCCAAAATAGGATGCAAAACCGTTTTTAACGCATCCATTCGGATTGTTTTGGGCAACGTTAGCCCAAGCCCTCGCACGTATTCAACAACCGCTGCACTTGGTACACGCTTCAACGAATCAATCAACTCAGCAAGCGAATACGTTTGATCTTTTGCATTAACTGTTACATTTTCAAGCTTCTTCATCGCAATTTCCTTTCTAAAGCATGATGATGTATCGCAATTCATTATATCGCAAGTTTGAAAAAAACACAAATCTTAAAACAAGCAAAATTAAGG
>PWME01000155.1 GCA_003559235.1 Mollicutes bacterium
GCAGCTTATTATGCGCCTGAACGCTGTAGCCTCATCATTGTTGGAGATGTTGATGCGCAAACAATTGAAAACGCACTTGACGACACGCCTTTACCAGCGAAAACGTCGTGGCGCCCTGCGCCTTTTCATGCATCGAATGGTGCAGATGTTGAAACGGCATATATTGAAGGCAGTTATGATGTGTTAACGCCAGGGTTACTCTTAGGAATCCGTCGTGCCCTTTCTAATGGTGATGCGCAAACTCGCATTAAAGACCGATTGGCCTTTTCAATGGCCATCGACCTTATGTTTGGTAGTAGCTCAACGCTTTATGAACGTTTAATGCGTGAGGGCTTGATTAATGATTCGTATGGGCTTGATATGACGTTAGAAAAAGAATTTGGGTATGTTTTAATTGGTTCTGAGACAAATAACCCTGATGCGTTAGAAGATGCGTTGCGTCACGCTGTTAAGACCGCGTCACAAACACCGATTTCTGATGAAGACTTCGAGCGTGTCAAACGGTCGAATGTTGGCAGCTTTTTAATGTCTTTAGACAGTTTGAGCTATTTAGCCCATGAGATGAGTCGCTTTGTGCATGAAGGGTTGATGTTTTATGATGTGTTGGCCATTGCCCAAAGCATTACAAAAGATGACCTTACGCGTGCTTTGCAATCTATTAACGCATCACACATTAGTGCATCCATTGCGCGCATGAAAGCATAAAAAATAAAAGGGCTTAACCCTTGATACTGTGTAGTAACTCAAGGTTTGCCCTTTTTTATGCTTTCATGCCTTATGAATAAACTATACAATACAACTGCCTAGGCGATGAGTGCAAAAACTCCTGAAATAATCATAAAACCGACGAGAAAAATTACCTCAAATCCCGCTTCATCACTCCAAATATGTAGGGCCAAAGCGGCAGTGAAAAGAGTTAGTAATCTTGGTAAAACAAATACTAAAACACGATGAATTTTGCGCACGAAAAATGTAATGATAACTGCGACGAATAGACGAATGACGCTTACAATACTAAGGCTGATACAACTTTCATGCATGATGATTTCACCTCAGCATTCCTTTTTTATAACTATGCTGACTGCCAAGCATTAAGTAACGCTATGACGTCTTGAGTAAAGGTTTCGCGTACATGGTCATTCAATATTTCATGTCGGGTGTTTGGGTATACTTTACGCTTTACAACGTTTGCACCAACATTGCTCAAAAAAGCTTCTAATTTTGCAATGCCATCTCCATAGCCACAAAGCGCATCCTCAGCGCCGCAAAAGATGGCGATTGGTGATTGCGAGACATGTTTGATTAATAAGCGTTCATCATGGGCTCTCAGAATGACTTTAAATAAATCTTGTTGTGCAGAAACACTAAAGCGCATCCCAACAAGTGGATCGTCTTGGGCTTCGCGTTGTTTTTTGGTATCATTGGTCACCCATTCATGACGATGCTCGATCATACCATCGCGCATCATTTTTTTTATGGGCCGATCTTGTGATAGTTTTGCGATGAGTGGTGAAATGTGTAAGGAACCGCGTAATCGTTTAATAATACCACTCAAGAAGATACCAAAATATAGGGCGGGTTTAGCGATGCGGGTTGAACCACTTAATATAACCCCATCATATAAATTCCCATGGGTTGCCATTAAGGCCCTGCCAACAAAAGAGCCCATTGAATGCGCAAACAAATATACTGGCAAGTCGGGCCACGTGTTTTTCGCGATGTCATAGATGGCTTTGGTACTTTCAAGCAGCATGTAAGCGCCATTTTTACCAAAAGTGATACGGTCATCTTCTAAACGGCTTTCGCCATGGCCAATTTGATCATGTGCAATGACGGCATACCCATCATCAACCAAGGACGATAAAAATGGCGTGTAGCGACGCGCGTGTTCTGAAGCGCCGTGCAATAATTGTACAACCCCTTTTACGTCTTCTTCAGGTGATTTGGTGTAATAGGTTATGGCGACCCCTTCATAGCTTAGTGTTTTTGATTGCATCCCGTTCCTCCTTATAGTGTATTACGCTTTCGCATGTAATGCGGTGGTTACTTCAGCTTCATCTACTGATTTTAGGATATGTTTTGCGCGGGTAGATAGTTCAGAAAAGCTTTTTGTGGCGATTGATGAACGAATGGTAGGTATGGTTTGTGCAGGCATGCTAAGTTCATCAATGCCAAGGCCTATTAACACACCAGCGATGTCTATGTCGGTTGCGATGTCACCGCAAACGCGTACGGTTAAATTATAATGTTTGGCCACACGGACGACAGTATTTATAAGTTTGTATAGTGCTGGATGTGCCTTGGTTAAACCGTTAGAACGCATTAAATCATTGGTGCCAATGGCAAAAAATGCGGCATGTTTAGCAATCGCCTCACTGTGCTCAACACCCGCTTTGGTTTCAATCATAGCGCCAATTTTGAGTGCTTGACTAAAGGGTATGGACTGTGCGCTCATAGATTTTTTGCATGCTTCAATAAGCTTTAAAGCGTTAAGAAACATGGTTTCGTTTTCAACCATCGGCAACAATAACTTTGGTGCTTTGGCGTTGACAGAAGCAGCCAACAGTGCTTTTATGTGGGTTTTAAATAGGTCGGGATGTTTCAAAGCAAGCGCCAAACCCCGGCCTGATACAGTGGTTAAAGGTAAGAAGGGTTTATCATCACCAAAATCGATGGTCCTGATTGTGCAATCATCGTGCGCTTTGAAAAACCGCTTCATCCATTGCGTTTGTTTTTCATATGAAGGCACGTGTTCTTGTCGCATAAACATAAATTCTGTACGTACTAACCCAATGCCCTCAGCCCCATTTGCTTGAACATCCGGTAAAGATGCACTATCAGCGACATTCGCCATAATTGTAAAGCGATGGTTATCTTTTGTTTGTGAAGATTTATTTTTGAAACGTTCTAAATAAGGCGTTGTTTGTGTTGTATGCGTGGTTTCGGCTCGTTTTAATACATCTTTGGGTGGGTCGATGGTAAATGTGCCATCTTCAGCATCGAGCAATGCGCGCCGCTTTTCCTTCACAATGTCACACGCACCAGTGGCATTAATCAACGTAGGAATATTATATTCTTTGGCGAGCATGACGACATGATCTGTGGGCGCTGCAATTTCTAAAACTAACCCAATGATATGGGTGCGATTGAGCGATAAAAAGGCGCTAGGTTCTAAGGTGTCTGCAACCAAAATGGTTGGTTTGGTTAAGGTTGGCAGTTCTCGTTTTTTGTCTTGCATCATGGAAACCACGCGGACAAAGACGTCCTCTATATCAGCGGCTCGACCGCGAAAATAGGGATCATCAAGCGCGCCTAAGCGTTCACTATACTGCTTAATAACTGTTTTATAGGCATAGGCAGGGTCATAAAGGTTCTCGCGAATCTGTTTTACGGTTGCTTTATAAATTTCTTGGTCGTTCACCATTTCAATATGGGTGTCAATAACAGCATGTGCAACCGTATTGACGGGCAATGCTTTTTGGATATGTTTTAAAGCCCGTGCGGCATCATGTAACGCACGAACTAACGTTTCAATCGCCTTATCGACATCATCGATGGTTTGTGCAGTAATCGAGGGTCGAATGCGTTTTAAACAAAGTGGATAACCAACGGCTTTTCCACCGCTGATAGCGTAACCTTTAATCATGAGCAAATCTCCTTTGTGTGCCGTATTTATTGTAGCATGATTGTTCTAACTTGTGAATGTAAAATCGCTCTTGGAAGTGAACCCCTTTTCATTTTTGGGATGTTTCAAGTATAATGGGTGTGAGACCAACTATAGTATATGAGGTGGTATCATGGACGAAACGGCCAATAAATTTTTACGAAGAAAAGTTGCGATAGAAGTTTCTTTGATGGTTGGTTTCCTGCTCTTTTTTATCGGAATTATTTTCCTGATTGTTTCAGCGCGACTGGCTTTGGCCCTTTCTCTTTCAATCGGAGGTTTTGTGCTATTTGCGTTTTCAGTGGGGGGTTACACAAAACTTATCCATGATTTTAAACATCATTTTATCGAGACCGCTTTGGCTGGGGTTGTTAAACACGCCAAGCATGTGCCGCACGAAGGCTTATCAATGCATCAAATCCATTCAAGTGGCTTTACAGTCGATAAAGAAACCCGACGAGAAAACTTTTTAAGTGGTGTCCTCGAACAAACCGCTTTTGTGTCAAGTGATTTTCAAGACAATAATACGCATCCACAAAAGATGTTTATTTTTGAAATGCATCACCATTTTCGTACCAATCTGCTATGCTATAAAGAACCCACAAACATTAAAGAAGCAGAGCATTATGTCCCTATTCATACGGGGCGCATTGTGAAAGACTTTCCTTTAAAGGTAGTCGCAGAGGAGAAATATGAAGCTGATCATGTCTTAACGCCTTACATTGCAAATTACATGAAACGGCTCGTCGACTTGGATTGCGTGCATGCCGCATCATTTGCGTTTTATGAAAGCCGCTTCAGCGTATGCTTTCATGGTGGTTTCGATTTTGCCTTTAAGCCTTTTCGCTCGATTCCACAAACAGAGATTAAACGCTTTCGTGATGCCATTTCGGCTTTAGCACATATCGTTGAAGCGTTGCGGGCCAATCCGCATGCCTTTAAAAAAAACTAACAAAATAGACTTTGCCAATTCATAATATATTTCTCAAAAACACCGTTTTTGTTTATGCAATCGGTGTTTTTTATAGATTAACCATCAAAATTTTCGAAAAACGATTGTTTACGTTCACAGTACACGCGTTTTTGTCAAGGTGACATTAATTGACACGTGCGATAAGATAAGCGCAAAAGACAAGGAGGCACGCATGGTTAATCAAGTCATTCTCGTCGGAAGAATTGTTTATGATCCAGAATTGCGCGTTATTGATAGTGGCAAAACGGTCACCACATTAACCTTAGCATTACAACGCAATTTTAAAAACGCTGAGAGCGGCCAATACGATACTGATTTTCTCCGCTGTACACTGTGGAGCGGTATCGCAGAGAACACCGTTCAGCATTGTAAAAAAGGCTCAGTCGTAGGCATTCGTGGCCGATTGGCCCAACGGTTTTTCGAATATGGTGATGAATCCTCTTTCTCTTATCCAGAGATTATCGCCGAACGCGTTTCGTTCATCAGTCCCAAAAACCCCCCTTCGTCCTAATCTTCGATTGGGATTCTCCCCCCTAAAAAACACATCGCTCGATGTGTTTTTTCTTCGTCTAACGTGGTATGATTATGCTATAATTTAAGGGTAGACAAAAGGATGGTGGCCATGCAACAATATTTAGACTTAATGCGAAAGATTATGGATGAAGGTTCAGATCGAATGGATCGTACCCAAACGGGGACGCGTTCGCTTTTTGGTGCACAGATGCGCTTTGACTTACAAACTGGGTTTCCACTCTTAACCACAAAACGTGTCCACTTGAAAAGTGTGATCCATGAATTGTTGTGGTTTATTCAAGGCGAAACCAATATTCAACCGCTTGTCAAAAAAGGGGTTCGCATTTGGAATGAATGGCCTTATGAAACGTATAAAGCCAGTGGTGCTTATCAAGGTGAAACCATTGAAGCGTTCGTAACACGGTTGAAAGAAGATGATGCGTTTGCGAAAACGTGGGGCGATCTCGGTCCGGTATACGGAAAACAATGGCGAGCGTTTGAAGGCAAAAAAGGCGCGGTTGATCAATTAAAAGATGTCGTTGACGCGTTAAAAAAAGATCGCTATTCAAGGCGATTGTTGGTTTCTAGTTGGAATCCTTCTGAAATCGATGCCATGGCATTGCCGCCTTGTCATGTCTTGTTTCAATTTTATGTACACGACAATAAACTATCATGTCAACTGTATCAGCGAAGTGCAGACTGGTTTTTAGGGGTTCCTTTTAATATTGCTTCTTATGCATTGCTTACGATGATGGTTGCGCAAGTGACGAACTTATCATTGGGTGAATTCATTCATACGGTTGGCGATGCCCATATATACACCAACCATTTCGAACAAGTCAAAACACAGTTGAAACGCTCACCAAGACCTTTACCAAAAATGCATATCAATCCAAACGTAACCGATTTATTTGCGTTTACGTTTAAAGATTTTACGTTGATAGATTATGACCCACATCCTGCGATTAAAGGCGTGGTTAGTGTATGATTGCATTAATTGTTGCGTATGATCAAAACCGTTTAATTGGCGCAAACAATCAATTGCCATGGCATTTCAAAGAAGATTTGGCCTATTTTAAACGTGTCACAATGAACCATACGTGTGTGATGGGGCGTAAAACGTTTGAGTCTATTATGAAGACGCTAAAAAAACCGTTACCCAATCGAAAAAATGTTGTGGTGAGCAGTAAAGATTTAGCGTATGATGGTATTGAGATTATTCGCGATCCTGTTGAATATTTTCAAGCCCATCAAGACACCGAAAAAGTCATCTTTGTGATTGGGGGACGTGCGCTTTATGAGACGGCGCTTCCTTATGTGAAACGCTTATACATTACCCATATTGATGAAACGTTTACCGGCGATACGTACTTTCCAACCATAGATTTCACAAAGTATCAACGCATTTATTATGATGCTGCGAGTAAACCACTCGCGTTTGCAATTTATGAAAGGGTGAAATAAATGGCTGTTGTAATTTTTTGGCTTGTTACACTTATCATTACAGGAGCGTTTAGCATTCTTTTTAACGTTTTTGCATTACCACCGGCTTGGGCTGTACTCAGCGTCGTTGGATTATTGTTCGGTGCTATTATCATTACGTTTATACTCACCATTACTTTACTTTTCCTTTACCGTTTTCGTTTTAAAGATGAAGATCCAAAAGACATGCGAAAACAACGCTTCATTAACGGTATTTTACGGCTCGCTTTGCACTTAATGCGCGTCAAACTCATTATTACTGGCACAAAGCATATTCCTGAACCAGGCAAAACATTTGTTTACATGAGCAACCACCAAGAAATTTATGACATCATTGCGATTAAACCAGTGCTATCAAAGCATCCGTTAACCTTTATTGCCAAGGAAGCTGCGTTTAAATGGCCGATTATTGGAAAATGGTTAACAATTGCTGGTCATGTTCCGATTTCTAAAATGGCAGACCGAAGTGCTGCAGAAAGCATTATTAAAGGAATTAATCATGTGAAAAACGGGGTGCCAATGGCGATTTATCCTGAAGGAAAACGTTCTTACAAAAACGAACTGTTGCCATTCAAAGCGGGTGCTTTTAAACTTGCTAGCAAACCCAAAGCAGACATATTGGTGGCGACCCTTTATGACTTTTGCAAAGTATTTAAAGGATGGCCGATTAAGAAACGTCGCATCTATATTCATTTTCATCCGTTGTTAACCTATGATGAATACAAAACCATGAAAACCCAAGCTTTGTCGGATCATGTCAAAACGATGATTCAAGCACAACTCGACCGTTTTGCGGAAAAATTGGCATAAAATACACAAATATGATATAGTATATTGACCAATTCTATATAAGGAGGCGATGCCACCATGCGCATGGTAGACTTAATTGAAAGAAAACGTGATAATCACGCCCTAACAGAAAAAGAAATCCAGTTTATTATCAATCGCTATGTTGATGGCGACATCCCTGATTACCAGATGAGCAGCTTTTTAATGGCTGTATACTTTAATGGTATGACTGATGAAGAAGCTACCCATTTCACCA
>PWME01000027.1 GCA_003559235.1 Mollicutes bacterium
CGGTGTATAGAATTCTTGAAACGTTTAAAGCGGTTGGCATTGTATCATCGGTTTCGCTTGAAAATGCTAAAGAAGAACGCTTTGAATTAAGCCATGAACATCATGCGCACCATCTTATTTGCACGTCGTGTGAGCGTGTTATTCATGTGCACGGTTGTCCTTTAGATCACTATGAAAAATCTTTGCAAAAGACGCATGACTTTACCATCGAAGACCACCGACTCGATTTTTACGGATTATGCAAGGCATGTCGAGACAAGCGCATATAAAAAAAGTGTTGCACTGAAAATTTGCAACACTTTTTAATTAGTCTTTTTTATTGCCGTTTTCAACCAAAGTATCGTAAGCAACTTTAACGCGTTTTGCAAGACCTTCTAGTTTATTTTTGGGTATGCTACATATGGCAACACGCAATCCCCCATAAACATTCACAAAGAAGATATTCATCGTTTTTAGTTTTAAATGCAGTTCATTTTTTAATGCAGCATCTTCAATTTTTATGGTAACGAAAAATCCTTCTTGATAAGGATAGATGGGTAAGCCAACATCGTATGCTTCACGGACAAAAATTCCAGCACGTTCATTGAGTAGATTAATATACTTAGCCTTTTCTTTCATGTAGCGGGTCTTAAGGCCATCATCCAAAGCGATGTCTGCGAACACGCGCATGCCGCCGTTATTGACGGTTGACCATGTCCCTCGCGCTGTGTTGCCACAAGCATGCTTGAATTTCTCGCGTTGGGTTTCGTTGTTAGAAATAAGTACTTGAGCGCCAACGCGCATGCCGTAGGCGGTTAACGTTTTTGACACGCTAAATGTGATTACCGTTAAGACGTTTTCACTTAACGTTGCGAGTCGTTTAAACAATTGTTTGTAGGCATCACCGCGTTTATTAAAATCAATATAAGCGATATCAAGGACAAGGATAAAGGGACCTTTTTCTGCGACACGCTCAACAGCGACAAGGGTTTGATCCCATTCTTCCTTTGACATTGTATAACCCGTTGGGTTTTGGCAAGGGTCATTGATAAAGGCAAGTACTTTGTGTTGTTTTTCCATGACTGCTTCACAAGTTGCTTCAAAGGATGTCACATTGAAGCCATTGTGTTCATTAAACAATGTATACGATGCAATTGGGGTATTTTGTTCGCGGGCAATGGTGTTGTATGGGCCCCAACCAATATCAGGATGAATAACAGTTTCACCTGGTACTAAGCCGTTTTTAATGGTGCTTGATAAAGCTCCGGTGCCACCAGGTGTTGCAATGACGTCGCAATCAATATCAATGTCTGCACTTTTAAAAAGCCAATCTTTTACGGCGCGTTGAAATTCGTCTGAACCCATGATGCTTGAGGCGTATTTCGATTTTTGAATGTCGTCTACCGCATCAAACGCACGATAAACGGTATCGAATGTAAGCAATTTACCCGTTTCATCAAAATACGTTCCAAATGCACCGTTTACAACGTTTTCAGGTCCGTATTTCCTAGCGGCTTCAATCGCGCCTTGGCTTGCCTCAAATACCGTATCTACAATCTCTTTGTCATGTACGACGTCACTGACAAAACGCTTCATATTAACTACCTCCCAAGCTCAAACGTTGCTGAATGCTTTCGTAAGCTTCTTTAGGCAGTTGATCACGCGCATCTAAGGCATTTAAATACTCGATACGCGTTTCCATACGCGCTTTGAAACGTTTTAAATAAGATGCATCATCAAAGGGAGGCTCAAAACCTTTTACGACTGCGTATTCTGTATTATTGAATGGCGCAAATGGTTTAAATGATACAGTTTTTTCAACGAGTCTTTCGATTAGTCCTAATGTCACTGAAGGTGAGATTTTTTTATCATTAAAATGCCCGGTATTGATGATATAGCAATCGACATCGTGTGTGTCGAATAATTCTTTAAATTTTTTGTAATCATGTACCAATGGGTATAATCTAAATGGATTCGCATAAGGAACCATTGCTAGCTTGGATAAATCAGCACCATGTTCAGCGCTGGTGCGTTTTGTGGCTAAAGTAGCGCCCATGGTTGAGGCTAAAATGGTATCATTGATTTTTAATAGGGGTGGTAAACTATCATCTTTCATAATCCAAAAAATGGCGTTGAGTCGTTCATCGAATTTGTATTCGCGTTGTGGGGTCCAAAGCTTAGATTTAATGGCGCGCCCGTTGCCGTTACGAATGTCTTCGGTAATCGGGACTATGCGACCTGAATCATCACGCGTTGCGCCAACATTTTGAATCGTTAGCAAATAACGGTTTTCAGGGTCGTCGGTTGGATAATCTTGAACCTTATCGAAATAAGAAGGTTCTAAAGAAACACTTGAGGTATCTTTATCAGCGATAATAAAGGCATCATCATGCAACACGGTAATTGGATATTTGTCGTTGTGCTTGGCGTGTGTGATGGTGCTTTTTCCTGACCCAGACAATCCAAAGACGCCCATGACGTACGTTTCTTTAGCATCACGAACAAACCGTTTTTGTCCACCATGACATGCGGTGAAACCATTGCGTTGTGCTATACTCCAAGCCATGGTAAGCGAAGCCTTTTTATGTTCACCAAAGTAACGTAAACCGAAAAGGGCTGCGCAGTTTCTTTCACGGTCAAACAACGAAAGACCTTCTTCAAATCCTTCTACAAAATAATCTGGATCAGAATACAAGAAGATATCGCCTTCGTCAAAAACGTTTGATTGTGCATACATCGCTTTTGTTGTTTCATCCATAACTTGGAAGTTTAGCATCCATGAATACAGTGTATTTTCAAAGCCTTCTGGAATAAGTAAGTGCGCCTTAACGGAAAAATCTTCGTGTAAACCGATGACGACTGTGGCATGATACATCGTTCGGTATCGATTTTCATAAATGCCATCACGTAAAATTTTTGCATAATGATCAACACTATCATTGTCGACAAGTCTACGCGCTTGTGCTTGACGTCCTGTAATAACACCGTCGTTAAACATTAATACGCGCGCATCTTTTGGAAGCCCGAGCGATTCAGGTTCATGAACTGGAATATCTGATACAATCGTACCAGGACTATTTTTCGCTAAATGATACGCTTCTTCAAGGGTATCAACTGTAATGACATTGTTTTGATAAAATGCAGTTTCAATGGTGGTGCGAATGCGATGAAAAAGATGGGGATTTTTTTTGCCTATAGCACTAGGTTTTAAAGCGTTTTTCGTTGCCATGGTAGTCTCCTTTCGTGCGGTAAAGTATTGACGGGATTATTCTATGTTCCACTGAAAACGTTGTCTAGCTTGGACATAATCACTACGGACGCGCATCATTTTTTCAATACGACGTTCCGCAAGAATGTTTGCAGCTTTGTATGTTGGGATGCTTTCTTCTTTTGCGATGGTGAATATATCCATTAGGCGGTCATATATATTGTCTGTTGTTTGGATGGCACTTTTTTCGTTGTAGCCAATCATTTCATGATAGACGTTAATGACGCCCCCTGCATTAATCACGAAATCAGGCGCATACAATATCCCCATATCATGTAATGCTTGACCATGACGTTCTTCTTTGAGAACGTTATTCGCAGCACCGGCAATGATGTGGGTTCTTAGCTGTGGTATGGTTTCATCATTGATGACGGCACCGATTGCGTTGGGGGAGAAAATATCACATTTTTTCTCGTAAATTTTATCTGGCTCAACATAAATGGCGAGTTCGTACATTGATTTAAATTTCTTCACTTTTTCTTCATCGATATCCGTGAAATAAATTCTGCGAATGTTATGCTGTTTTAAATATTTAACCATTTCTTGAACGACAGCCCCAACCCCTTGGAATGCGATGGTTACATCATCAAGGTTGTCTTTACCAAGTTTTTCTTTCACTGCCGCAAGCATCCCAACGTAGGTTCCTTTTGCGGTTAAAATGGTTGTGCTGCCTGCCCCTTTGCGAGAAACGCCTGACACATAATCAGTTTCCATATCCATGTACTCGCAATCTTGCAAGGTAATATTCATGTCTTGACCGGTATAAATTCTTCCGCCTAAACTTTGAATATACCGTCCATAAGAGCGGAAGAACTCTTCGCTTTTAAGTTGTTTAGGATCCCCCATAATGACGGTTTTACAACCACCGATATTTAACCCAGCCGCAGCGTTTTTATACGTCATGCCTTTGGCAAGACGCGTGACGTCGTAAAGGGCTTCTTCTTCAGAAGCGTAGTTAAAAAAGCGTGTTCCGCCACAAGAAGGACCAAGTCGCGTATCATGAATACACGTAATACCTTTTAATCCAGTTTCTTTGTTGTGGAAATAAATAATTTGTTCAAAGCCTTCGTTGGTATACGAAAAAACATCATTGGTTAGTGACGAATCTTTTTTTGACATATTGTTCTCCTTTATCATGGTTTTTTATGAATTTAGATCAGCGATCAGCGCTGATAATGCAATTGAATAATATTTACTTTCTGTCGTGTCAGCACGACTTGTTAAAACAATTGGCTTTTTTGCACCGGCAATGACGCTAGCACTTTTTGCATTGGCCAAAAACATCATACTTTTATAAAATACATTGCCCGATTCAATTTGCGGCATGAGAAGAAAGTCAACATCGCCCGCCATTGGGTCTTGAATGCCCTTATGTTTTGCGGCTTCTTTATCAATGGCGTTATCAATGGCGAATGGTCCACCTACACGACAGCCTTTAATGGTGTTGTTTTGTTGTAACGCAATGAGCTTTTCAGCATCAAGTGTGGCGGGCATTTTAGGATTTACCTTTTCAACCGCTGCGATACACCCAACATTAGGGTTCGCAATACCAATAGCGTGGGCTACGTTCACACCGTTTTCGATGATTTCTCGCTTGATTTCAGCATCTGGGGCGATATTCATCGCACCATCACTCATCAATAACAACTTATGATACGTAGGAATCTCCATCACACTGACATGTGATAAACGGTTTTGTGTTCTTAATCCCTCTTCTTTGTTGAGTGCTGCCCGTAAAATGATTGATGTATCAACGTATCCTTTCATCAAAAAGTCGCCTTCGCCTTGACTTACAAGTTTTACCGATTGTTCACACGCTTTAACTGAGTCTTTTTCATCGTGAATGGTGTAGTGTGAGGCATCAATCGAAAGGCTATCTAATGTTGATTGGATGGCATCTTTTTCACCAATCAATATTGCATGAATAATACCGCTTTTTCTTGCGCGTTCAACCGCTTCTAAAACATGTGGATCGTTCGCCACGGCGACCACGAGTGTTTTCTTTGGGATTGCTTTTGCTGCCTGCACTAATGCTTGCATGGATGAAATCATCAACTCACCTACTTATATGTTTTGGGTGTTTCTTCCCCTTTTAAAACACGAAGCGCACCAAGGGCTAGTGCTTCCATTTCGTCTTCACCTGGATAAACCAAAATATCAGCGATGAAGTCGGTGCGTTTAGAAATTTGTGAAACGGCGCGTTTATCATGGGCAAGGCCGCCCGTTAGTACAATCGCATCGACACTGCCTTTCAATACTGTTGCACACGAACCAATTTCTTTAGCAATTTGGTAGCACATTGCCGAGAAAATGAATGCAGCTTTTTCATCCCCTTCATCAATGCGTTTGGCAATGGTTGCACCATCGTTTGAACCAAGATGTGCGACAAGGCCTCCGTTGCCATAATTTTTCCGCTTGATATCTTCAAGGGTATAGTTTCCGCTAAAACACATTTTGTATAGCGGACCGAGTGGAACGCTCCCGCTGCGCTCAGGCGACATAGGACCATCGCCATCTAGCGCATTGTTTACATCGATAACCCGTCCTTTTTTGTGTACGCCTACACTAATACCGCCGCCAAGATGTGCAACGATTAAATTAAGTGTATCGTAAGGTTTTTTAAGGTCTTTCGCTGCTTTAAGCGCAACCGCTTTTTGATTCAATGCATGAAACAAACTATCGCGCTCAATGTCTGGCATGCCTGTGACTCTGGCAATCGGATCCATTTCATCAACGGCTACTGGGTCAACGATGAATGCAGGAATGTCATAATTATCCGCAATTTCTTTTGCCAATACACACCCTAAATTTGAGGCGTGTTCACCACGCCTTGCATGGGTTACGTACTCAATCATATCTTTGTTTACCGCGTAGGTGCCACTTTCAATAGGTTTTAACATGCCACCGCGACCAACGACAGCGTGTAAAGATTCAAGCGCAATGTTATGCGTTTTTAAAGCAGCGATAATCGCCGCTTTTCGAAATTCATATTGATCGATAATGTGCTTATATTGTGCAATGACGTCTACATCGTGTCGGACTGTTTCATTAAAAACACACGTCTCATCACGAAAAACGGCAAGCTTTGTACTCGTAGAACCTGGGTTGATTGCTAAAATGTCGTATGCCATAAAAGCCTCCTGAAAATTTCAATCTGTGCAACACTCATGATTATAACATGGTAGCGTTTTCACGACAACACCATTTGATGTAAAAATCGTTTTTTTTGTGAAACCGCAAAATAGCATGAAAAAAACGCCGAAGCGTCTTTTTATTCATCATGTTGTAATACGAATTATTCGATGGGTTTTAACCGAGCGGTGAAATGTCTTAGCACGGGTGGTTCGTACACGAATTCAAGGCCTTTTAGCTGGTCTCTTTTTTCGTATACGGCAATCATTGCGTCTGCGACGACATCAAGATGGGCATAAGTATAGGTTCGCCTTGGTATGGTTAATCGCATAAACTCAAGCGGACTAATAATGTTCTCTAATGTATCAGGGTCTCTTCCAAGCAATAATGACCCAATTTCAACTCCGCGGACACCCGCTTCGATATAAAGCGCATTGACAACGCTTTGGGCAGGAAACTTATCTTGTGGAATATGGGGTGCTATCACCTTACAATCTACAAACACAGCATGCCCACCAGGTGGGGTTTGAATTGGCACACCAGCCCCCATTAATCGTTCTCCTAAATATCTTACTTGATCGATTCGATGTTCAAGATACGATTCATCCAATGCTTCCATAAGACCAACTGCCATTGCCTCCATGTCGCGCCCACTCATGCCTCCGTAGGTAGGAAACCCTTCCATGGGAACGATGTGGGTACGACATGCTTCAAACAGTGTTTCATCTTCTTTAATGGCAATTAAGCCACCGACATTGACAAGCCCATCCTTTTTCGCACTCATTAAGAAGATGTCTGCGAGGCTAAATAGTTCACGAGAGATTTCAAGCATGCTTTTGTTTTGGTATTCAGCTTCGCGTTGTTTAACAAAATATGCATTTTCTGCGTAGCGTGCCCCGTCAATAATGACTGGAATGTTCGCGGCCTTTGCGAGGGCTGAAGCTGCTTTAAGATTTTCCATGCTGACAGGTTGGCCACCTGCTGAATTATTCGTTACCGTCATAATGATTCCAGCGATGCCGTTTGCACCGCGTTCATCAATGAGTGCTTTAAGTTTATCTAAGTCAAAGTTGCCTTTAAATGGATGCGGTGTTGTTGTATCAAAACAGGCTTCTATAACACAATCAACGGCACGCGCACCAGCAATCTCAACGTGAGCCCTTGTTGTATCGAAATGCATGTTTGAGATAAAAATCATTTTTGAATGTTTAACAAGCCGCGGTAAAACCACTTGTTCAGCCCCGCGCCCTTGATGTGCAGGAATAAAGTATTGATAATTTGTTATATGCTTAA
>PWME01000236.1 GCA_003559235.1 Mollicutes bacterium
ATGGATTGATGCGCATAAACGCGGTGAAGTCACTGTTCTTACGCATGTTGATAAGTTGCCTAAGCGACATAAGTTGCGAAAACGGTTTAAAACGACACAATCTATTTCGGCAATGGCATTGCCGCTTCAAATATCATCGTATGATTACGCTGCGATTGTCTTTGAAAGCGCACGTGCACAGGAGACGAGTAGTGAACTTGGTGATTATTTGCTTAAAATTTTAGCCCAAATCATCACAAACCTATTAGAACGAAAAGCGGATGCACAAGCTATTTTAGATGCCAAACAGAGCGCTGAAGCCGCCAATCGTGCTAATAGTCATTTTCTTGCGAGTATGAGCCATGAAATTCGTACACCACTCAATGTCATATACAATACCGTTTATTTGCTTAAAGAAGCATACAAAACCAATGTGCCCGTTGATTACTTTGCGGCGCTTGAATCGAACTTAGATATGTTAAATGGGATTGTTACGAATATTATTGATACAAGTAAAATTGAATCAAAAGCGATTGAATTACAAGAAGAAGTATTCGATTTAGAAGAAAGTTTGTATTTTGTTATTAAGAGTCAAGAAAACATTGCTGTTCGCAAAGGGCTTAGAGTAGATTTTGATTATGATTACGGCATTGTTGATTATGTACGGACTGACCGGTTACGGTTAAATCAAATTATTTTAAATCTTGTGCACAATGCAATTAAGTTTACTGATATCGGCAGTGTTAAGTTACGTGTAAAAGTATTAGAAAAAGCACGTAATAACTGGCGTGTGCAGTTTAATGTCTATGATACGGGATTTGGTCTTGATGAAAACGAAATTCACAATATTCGTGAAAAATTTTATCGTACAGATAGCGCAAGAGCACAACCTGGCACAGGATTAGGATTGACGATTGTTGAAGAGTTATTGAATCTTTTCGGTTCAACATTGCATATTGATTCAGAAAAAGGAAAAGGCAGCCGATTTTATTTTGAGCTTGATTTGGTTTTTGACAAAGCGTTATCTATCAATGACAAGACAATCGATGGCAAACGTGTTTTACTGATCGCAAACGCTGATGGTGCGCATATAAAAAAAGTACTCAATGCACTACCGATTAAGCTCTCTGTAATAGCCCCTGATGATGAACGGCTGAAAGAAAAAGTCAACCACCATGAAAGCATTGTCTACTATCTTGAACACTATCATGAGGCCGCGTTAAAGTCTTTAAACGAAACAATGCACCTGTTGCCTGAACATGTTCATTCAATATTGGCAATTGATAGTGGTGTGACACCGCCACCAAGCGTTTTTGAACTGCCGTTTAATGATGAAGTTGTTGGTTATGTGACAAAGCAGCGCATTAGTGAATTATTATCCCAACAATCGTCTGTTGGTACTGTTGATACAAAAAATAAGCCAACGCAAGCATACCATTTGCTTGTGGTAGAAGATAATACCATGGCTAGGCAAACCTTAGAGCGTATATTGCGTTCATCTGGTTATCATGTAGACAGTGTATCCACCGCTGAACAAGCATTTAAAAACCTTGAAAAAACCCCATATCATTTAATATTGATGGATATCCAATTACCAGGTATCGATGGCGTTGAAGCCATGAAGCGTATTCGTTCATCAGCATGGAAAACGCCTGCCGATGTTTGTATTATCGCCTTAACAGCCCACGCGTTAAAAGAGGATGTTGAACGGTATAAAAAAGTTGGGATGAACGATGTTATAACGAAACCTTACAATGTATCAACGTTACTTGCATCCATAAATAAACAGCTGAAACCCCATCATAAAGAAACCGACCCGTTGTTTGATGAAAAAGCGTATAATGATAATTACAAGCGCTATGGCGCATTAAAAAGTGAACTGATTAATGTATTCTTAAATGCGGTGCATAAAGATACGGAAGCCATTCGCACTGCCTTAAAACGTCAAGATCGTGAAGCCGTTAAACACGCTGTTCATTATTTTAAAGGATCGTGTGCTACAATAATGGCAACACGCGCGGTTAAAGATGCTGATGAATTACTAGATAATATTCAACACGCTCCTTTTGATGAGATTACAAGACAGGGTGAAAAATTATTACATACGACGCAAGAACTTATCGACTATTTAAAAACCAAGCACGAGTAGGAGGAAAAACATGGTAAACATATTATTGATTGAAGACAATCCACTCATTACGCATGCCTTAAAGGAGGGCTTGCAAGATGAAGGATACGATGTGACAGTCGCCAAAACCATTGAAGAAGGGAAAGCATTGCTAGATAAACATCCTTTTGATATGCTTTTGCTTGATCTTTTATTGCCAGATGGTGATGGGTCGAACCTACTGCGTGATTTGCGTCAAGATTCTGACATGCCTGTCATTATTATATCAGCGAAACAATCCGATGTGGATAAAGCAGTAAACCTTGGCATTGGTGCTGATGATTACGTTACGAAGCCAGTATCGATTGTTGAATTGATCGCCCGTATTAAATCGGTGTTAAGAAGAAGTGGATTTAATCCTGAGGCTTACCGTAAATGGGTAACCCTTAAACATTTGAAAATTAATTTGAAGACACGGCAAGTGTTAATGGATGAATCCCCAATTAATTTAACATCAAAAGAGTATGATTTATTAACCTTGTTCATGAAGCATCCTAATAACATTTTTACAAAAGCGCAAATATATGAACATATTTGGCACGATTATTATTATGGTCAACACAATATCATTAACGTTCATATTCGTAGGCTTCGTCAAAAAATAGAGCGCGATCCGAAAAAACCAGAGATTGTGGAAACGGTGTGGGGCGTTGGGTATCGTCTTGGGGTTAAAATATTCGAATAGTTAATAAAAATTAATTAAATTGTCACTATATTGTAATAATTGGGTGGTAGAATATTATTGCATTCCCTTTTTACCCAGACCTACATCCATTTGGAAAGGTCTACCACCCCCATCCCTGTGAACGGCATCAAGCGATGCCGTTCTAGATGGTGTGACAATTTACGATTTCTAAGGTTTTTATGGCCTTTGAAATAAACTCTCCGTCTCTAAGGCGGACACGCCTTTTGGCTGGGGGCGTGTAAAAAAATCGGCGGACTTCCGTCGATTTTTTATTGGTTTTTATCAATTAGTTCTGCGGCAATTAAACTACTTTGGTAAATGGTTGGCAAGCCGCTGCCAGGGTGGGTGCCACCGCCAACCAAATAGACATTTTGAATCGATTTAAATTGATTGGGAGGACGTTTGTGTAGCATTTGCCCAAAACGATGCGATAAGTTAAATACTGCCCCTGCATGAACATAGTAATCATCTTGCCAATCTTTGGGCGTTAATAGTTTTTCTTCGATGATGTGATTGCGTAAGTCTTTATATTCCGTACGGCTTTCAATGAGATCTAAGGTTTGTTCTTTTAAGGAGATTTTTCTTTCTTCCCAGTCAATGCTGCTTTTCACGTTCGGGACTGGAACTAAAATATACAGTCCACTCTTTCCTTTAGGCGCTAAAGTATCGTCACGCGGCGTTGGATTGTGGATATAAACGCTTAAATCATCTGGCAACGTGTTTTCCTCAGCAACGTTTTTTACGTAAGTTTTATAGTCTTTTGAAAAGACAATGGTATGATGTGGTGCGTCATAGATTTTGTCAAGACCCAGATACATCATAAATGCGGATAAGGATACATCGTAGTTATCAATTCTTTTGTTAGAGTAGTTTTTGCGATTGTCTTCATCAACATGGTGTTTCATAAAGTGTGCAAAGTCAGCCCCAATGACGATGGTATCAGCATGTCTTGTTGTGCCATCATCGAGTTCAACGCCAATGGCCTTTTTATTTTCTACTAATAACTTTTTAACACCAGTATTGGTTTCAATTGTCCCATCACGTTGTTGAATTGCTTTTGCGAAAGCGTGGTTAATGCGATTTAGTCCCCCTTTAACATGGTATAACCCAAATGCGTGTTCCATGTACGCTAAGATGGTAAATACAGCAGGGGCTTTATAGGGCGACATGCCTAAATATTTGGATTGAAAACTTAAGGCGTGTATTAATTGTTCATCTTTGAAGTAACGTTTTAAGCGATCGGCAACGGACTGCAAGGGATGTAAATAGGGGAAACCGCTGAGAATATCTTTTCGAAAAAAATTTAA
The DNA here is from genome assembly GCA_003559235.1 of Mollicutes bacterium. GTDB lineage: Bacteria > Bacillota_I > Bacilli_A > Izemoplasmatales > Izemoplasmataceae > PWME01. The sequence goes on from PWME01000236.1 coordinate 4,139, forward strand.
GCGCGACATAAACGGTTTTTGTAAAATTGGGCTAACTTTATCAAAAATTTTCGCTTGATCATGCATAAATTTTTTGTAGGCATCGCCACTGCCTGGGTAGTGCGATTCAAGGATTTTAGCATTGTCATCCACATTATCTTTTAAAATGAATCGTTTATCTGGAAAGATTAAAGCATAAAGTGGATTTAACCGTTCAAGCGTTAACACATCTTCAATCGCTACAGAAGCCCCGGCAAAGACTTTTTTTAATATATCGATTTGCATCAAAAATGTTGGTCCGCTGTCAAATTTAAAGTCTCCAACATGAAGGCGCTTTGATCGCCCACCAATGGTGTGTGCTTTTTCTAACACGCTCACCTGATAGCCTTTTGCGCTTAAAAGCAATGCGGTAGCTAAGCCACCTGGCCCAGCCCCAACGACAATAACTGATTTCATCGAACCACCGCCTTTTCAGCTGAGTCAAACTCAGCGATAAACCGTCGCATGTCTTCCATTAAGACTGCGTCAGGGTTGCCTTTTAAGACAATGCCGTCTAAATACATCATGCTTTTGATAATCGGATACATCCCCTTTTCAAATACCATACCCGAATGAACGCCTAGTTTTATGGTTTGCATCATTTTTTTGGTTAAACTGATTTCTGTGACGGTTTTGCCTTTAAAATCTTTGTATAAATCGATGAGTTTGGCTTTGTATGTTTCAAAGGATTCGCCATGGAGTTCTTGATCGGCCATGTCATTCAATGCATGCGCACAACCTTCGTAGTCATAAACACTAAGTTTTTTCATGAACTGGTAAAGTCCGTTACGGATTTTATTGCCTACGGTTGATAGTGCGCCAGTGTCAATGAAGTAATATTTATTGTTTTGATAAATTAGGTTTCCAGGGTGAATGTCACCGTGAAATGTGCCGATGATAAAAATGTAAAACCCTTGAATATGAAAGATTTCTAAAACGTCCTTATAAGGTAATGCGTTTGCGTCTAACATGTCATCAACGGTATCACCATGTAAGTATTCACTCACTAACACATGTTCGTTTGATAAATTTTCATAGATTTTTGGAAATGCCATCCGTGAAAAATCAAAGCGCTCTTTATTGGCTTCATAAATGTCTTTTAAGACTTGACCGTTGGTAATTTCATTTCTTAAATCCAATTCGGCGAGCGTGTAGTCTTCAATGTGTTCGATGATGCCAACAGGATCAGCGACTTTGGCAAGTTTTCGGTAAAAGAAAATAATGAACTTCGCAAAGCGTCGAAATGATCGTACATCTTTAATAAAACGTTTTTTGAAATCAGATTTAATGAATTTTATTACGACATCATCACCCGATTTAAGGCGGGCTTTGTGGACTTGTCCTACCGATGCACTACCAAGGGGTGTATCCTCAATTTTTTGGAAATTATCCAACCACCCTTTGTCAGTATAACCTTCAAGTAAAGACCGAAAGTTTTCTTGTTTGATTGGGGTTGTACGCGAATAAAGTTTGGCGAGATGGGTGGTTTTTTCTTCACCTAAAAAGTCTATTCGCAAGGCGAATGTTTGGCCGATTTTTACAGCGAGCAGACCTTGTTTTTCAATCCAATCTAAATCAGGAAGGTTTTTTCCGAAAATTTGTTTAAACAGTCGCATAAATCGAATCCATTTTAGCATGAACATCCTCCTTTGAAGATTTAGTTTATTATAGCATGCAAGCGGTATGTTTTCTTTACAGATACTTACAAAATATGGGGGATGAGTTGAGAGACAATTGATTTTTTTACGTGCTATCAATGACATATCATATAATGTGTGTATAATTGAAATAAACCCAGCCATATAAAAATAGGGAGGATTCTTGTATGAAACGATTATCTGAAAAGTACTCACGGTTCGCATTGCTTTTTGTGTTTGCACTGATGACATTAGGGATTGCGGGGTGTGATGTTGAAGTAAGCCAACGCATTGGTGAAAGTGACGTTGATGTTCCTGAAGAGACTGAATCGCCAGAGGATAGTGACGATGGACTGGTTATTAATGATGAGTTTACGCCGAGTCGTAATTTAGCGTTTAGAGCGGTTCGTAGAGAACTAGAAGAATACCATTACAACCAACCTTCAGAGGCATTATTATGGGAAGGTGCCATTGATGGTCTATTGTCAAATGTATCTGATGATGCATTGATTGACGCAATTGATGAGGCAGTAGATCTTAGCGTGTATGAAGAAGAAACTTTTACCCTTGTGTTTACGGCGATTAATGAATACTACGATACAGCATTCACTGAGGCGGATTTTTGGTTGTTTGCCAAATCAGGTATGATCGCGATTCTAGAAGACCCTTATACTGTGTACATAACCCCTGAAGATATCGCCCAAGCGGATCAAGGGTTAGGTGAAGAATTTGTAGGCATTGGGGTTACTATTGAAATTGTTGATAATAGTATTCTCATCACGGGGCTATTTTCTGACTCACCAGCCATGCGTGCAGGCTTATTGCCTGGCGATGTTATTACCCATGTTGATGGTGTTGATTATCGTGATAGATCTTACGTGCTCGCGCTTGATGCGATAACAGGAGAAGAAGGGACACCAGTTGACATCGGTGTTGCACGTCCTGGTATGGAAGATACGTTGTATTTTACTATGGTTCGTGAAGTTATTCCAACGCCGAGTGTTGAAGGAGAAATTATTGAGCATGAAGGCGCATCGATTGCTTATATAGCCATCAACTCTTTTGGCCAGCAAACCGCCAATTTATTCCAAGATTATTTGAATCAATTCGACGCTGAAGGGTATGATGGTATGGTTGTCGATGTACGGAATAATGGCGGGGGATTATTGAGCACGTTAGAAGATATATTACGGGATTTCTTGAGCGGTAGTGCGAATGATCCGTTCTTTACGATAGAATACTATGAAGGTACAGTTGAAAGCTTTTATTCATCAGCACCAAGTCGTGTTGATGTACCCGTGACAGTATTGGTCAATGGCTTTAGCGCGAGTGCATCTGAAGTATTTGCAAGTGCGATGTACCAACAAGGTGGCATTGATGTGATTGGTGAGACGACATTTGGGAAAGGCTCTGTTCAAATTCCCCGGTTTATTACTGGTGGTGGGCGTCTTAATTTAACGTATGCATTGTGGTTTACCCCTGAAAATGAAAATGTTAATGGTGTTGGCTTTGAACCAAACATTGTTGTTGCGCAAAATCCTTACTTAGTTACACCATCTCTCATCGTAGAAACAGAGTATAGTGTTGGTGATGAAGGGGCAACCATAGAAATCTTACAAAAAATTCTCAATGCCCTTGGCTTTGGCGATTCCCTTGAAGAAAATGGTGTCTTTAATGAAGCGACCGAAGCTGCTTTAATCGTGTATCAAGACGCCAATGGTTTAGAGGCGACAGGCGTTTTAGACCCATTCACCGCTTCAGAGCTTTCAAGCGATATTTATGATTACCGTATCGATAAAGCAAACGATGCACAGTTGTATGAAGCACTCGAACGG
>PWME01000224.1 GCA_003559235.1 Mollicutes bacterium
AATATATGAAGACACTTTTATTATAAATGGTAAGCGCTTGCTTGTCAAATTCTAGACGCTTGAGTATCGCATTATTTTTTTGGAGGCAGATAGACAATCAAGAAGGCAAGTTATGTTATGGTTTTTGAAGCATAATGAAACCATTAATTCGTCGCAAGAGCGCAAGCATAATCCCAATCATTACAATACTTAACCCATAGATTGTTGCTGTATGATGAAAAAAATCTAATAAAACACCGCTAAAAATCGTCCCAATAATTGCCCCAAAACCATACGCAGTAAACATCAAACCGTAACGTTTCGCATAAAGATTTGCGCCATAAAACTGCTTTATACTTGCTGGTAACATCGCCAAAAATGCACCGAGGTTAAACCAAAATAACCCCATGCTTAAGCCATATAATATAATATGATTGCCTTGATTTATAAGGGCAAACACTGCCGCAATCACAATTAGTCCAGCACTTAATCTAGCCGCATACACAAACCCTTTACGATCCACAATCCACCCAAACAAAGGTCTTGCTAAACCATTTAGTAAAGCAAAAACCGAAAGCGCAAGCGCAACACGCCCACCATTGAAACCATAATTGATGACACCGATGCGATACGACAAGCCAATCATCATTAATCCAATCGTTGTGCCAATCAAGAATATTCCATAAAGCAAAACAAATACATTCGGTGTAAAGAGATTAACCGATTGAATCTTTTGTTTTTGCAAGGGTTGTTTAACAGTAAACATAAAAACCAAAGGTAATAAAATCAGTGTTAACATTGCCAAACGGGAAAAAGTCTCTGTTAAACCGATTACGCTGATTAAATAATGTACATAAGGCGCGCTAAACAAAGGCGATACACCAAATCCTAAAAGAACAATCCCCGTTAGTACACCACTGTTTTGATACTGTCTATTAATGATGAAAACAGGAATACCATAGACCATGCCTACGCCAATACCAATCAACACCCCATAACTTATGCTCAATAAGAAAAGCGACGTTGCATATGACGCGAGTCCCCACCCTAAACTTATAAACACGATACCAATCGCGGCGATTAAGCGCGTGTTTTTTTCATGCATAAAGCGCCCTGTAACCATCATCGACATCGCATAAAAAAAGAGTGACAGCATATAAGGCAAGCCGCTTAAGACAGTATTGACACCGTAAAGTGTTTCAACTTCAACGCGAAAGACACTCCAACTATATACTGTTCCCATAAAAACCATTATCAAAAAGCTTGTGAGTATAAAAAAAATTGTGCGCATGTTTTTCACCATATAGTTTGATATTCAAAGTACATGCACTAGTTTACGATATAACAAATGATTTTGCAAGCAAAACCATTCCATGAAAAAAAGCAGATAAACTGCTTTATTTCTTCAATGCTTCAATTAATTCGGCCTTTTTCATGGTTGAGTAACCAGTAATTTCTGCTGCTTTACAGCGTTCACGAAGTTCAGCAACCGTTAGGCTTTCTAAGTCTTCTTTAGCGGCTTCTTTTGGTTCAGGTGCCGCTTCAGCTTTTTTCGGTTTTTCAGTTTGCTTGGTTTCAGTGACTACTTCAGGTTTCAATGTTCCTGCAAGTCCTTGTTTAGCGGTTTCTGCAACATCAGTAAACGCTTTAGGATCATTAACAGCAAGATCAGCAAGCATTTTGCGATTTACAGCAACACCCGCTAAATTTAACCCATTAATGAGTTTTGAATACGATAATCCATTCATGCGTGCCGCTGCGTTGATACGTGCAATCCACAACTTACGGAAATTGCGTTTGCGTTGTCTACGATCACGATAGCTATATTGCATGGATTTCATCACTTGTTCGTTTGCAGTTTTATATAATGTATGTTTTGAACCGAAATAGCCTTTTGACAATTTCAGTACTTTACGACGTCTTTTGCGGGCGACGTTTCCGCCTTTGACTCTAGGCATAGGGATCTCCTCCTTGAATTTTCTCCATTATTTAGGAATATTTTTTTTGATGCGCTTCACGTCGCTTGGGGACATGTAATTCGCACTGCGGTTGTTGCGGACAGTATTAGGATTTTTGTTTTCTTTTAAGTGGGCTCGGTTCGCGTGAGAAATTTTAACCTTTCCCGTTGCGGTCCGTTTAATACGCTTTTTTGTACCCGAATGGGTTTTCATTTTAGGCATCGTGGTACCTCCTTCGATGTTATTTTTCTTTTTTCGGAACTAAAGTCATCGCCATGGTGCGACCATCTTGCTTAGGACGCGCTTCAATATCAGCGATATCTTTACATTGTTCAGCAAAGTCAAGCATGACTTCACGACCCTTGTTTGTATGGGCCATTTCACGACCGCGGAAGCGGATAGAAATTTTTAGTTTGTCGCCGTTTTGCAAAAACTTCCGGCCATTACGCAGTTTGGTATCAAAGTCATGGGTATCAATCTTTGGTGATAACCGGAGTTCTTTTAAGCTAACAACTTTTTGTTTTTTCTTCGCCTCACGCGCTTTCTTTTGTTGTTCATACTTATACTTGTTGTAATCCATAAATTTCGCCACCGGCGGATTTGCCTTCGGGGCGACAACAACGAGATCAAGATTACGTTCATACGCAAGATCAATTGCTTCAGTCTTGGCTAAAACACCAAGTTGTTCACCAGTATCACTTATGACCATCAACTCTTTTGATCGGATATTTTCATTGATATTGGCCTTCGGTTCTCTGCTTCGTTTGTCGGCTCTTCTGTTAATCTTTGTCACCTCCTAGTATAGGGAAACAATAAAAAATGTAGGCACAAATGTACCCACATATTGATTGCTTTAAAGAATGCAAGCGGCGTAAACCTATTGATTCATCAATCAGGTGAGAGTGGGTACTCTTCTTTCCACCAATTTTCATTGCCATAAGCATTATAGCATGCCTTGTTAAAATGTCAACGTTTTTCCACTGTTTTAAGACGTCCCATTTCCATTTGGGCTTGGAATATCCATATCTATGCGACTTCCATCTTCAACATAAACCCCATCACCGATATGCACCCCTGCTTTAATGACACAGTGTGCACCGATTTTGACATGATTGCCAATGACCGTATGCGTTAAGGTTTTTGTATCACTAATCACTAAAGTACCTTCTTCAATGGATGTGTGCGAACCAATGGTTGAATCAAGCAAACGGACGTGATTGCCAATCCGAACCTTTGCGCCCGTAGAGGTCGAACGCATTTCAACGAAATTACCAATTTTATTATACGGTCCTATTGTTGTATGATCGTGCACATAGGAAAACGGACCGACACTTGTGTGTTCACCCAAAACGGTATGCCGAATGACGCTTCGAATCACGCGAACATGACTGTGCAACGTCGATTGTTCAACCGAAGCATCTGGACCTACAACCACATTTTTACCAATTGAGGTGTTCCCACCAAGACGTGTATTGGCTAAAAGTGTTGCACCGCGTTCAATAAAGACATCAGCCCCAATAGAAACGTGATTTGGTGCAATATTCACGCCGTTTTTAATGTGTTCTTCAACAATCCGTTCTTTTAACCGCAGTTCAGCTGCAAGCAATTGAGAAACCGTATTCACCCCACTGAGTGCATCAGCATCACTTGAACGCACAACGCCTACTTTTGATGTTTTACCTAAAATTTCTACAATATCCGTAATTGAATATTCACCATTCTTTTTAGAAGGTTTGACCTGCTTTGTTGCTTCAAACAAAGCATCGCGCTTAACGACAAAAACACCTGTATTCACTTCGGTGATGCGTTTTTGCTGGGGTGTACAATCGCGATCTTCTACAATCTTCACCACATGGTTTGATGCATCGCGAATAACTCGTCCATAACCATCAGGGTCTTCTTGATCCACACTCAATACGGTTAATGTATGCTTTTGATTACGATGCACCTCAATGACGTGATCAATAATTGCAGTTGTGATTAAAGGCATGTCACCAAGCAATATGATGACATCATCGCTTTTCATCGCGCCTTCAGCTTTCAATACCGCATCGGCCGTCCCTCGTTGTTCGGTTTGGACCAAACAGGTTGCTTTATGATTTATTACCGCTTCAACCATTTCACGTTTATACCCAAGTACGACATAGGCATGGTTAATCATGCGGCTTTTTAACGCCGCATCGATAATATGTAAAATCATTGGTTTATTTAAAAGTTGAACTAACGTTTTTGGGGTTTCACTCTGCATACGACTTCCTTTACCAGCAGCGAGAACGAGCGCATCAATAATCATCGGCTTCCCCCTCACTTTCCGTCCCAATTTTACCATATAAACACTTCTTTTTAAAGCACTGCTATTAAAAGTCTCGATGCATTACATGCGCGATGGTAAGCATAAACCATGCGATAGTAATACCAATAATATATACCCCATGCAGAAGCATCGTTAACTGCCAATCTTGATTAACATGAATATTAATAAATACAGCATTCATTAACAGTGCAGGCAATGTGGTTGTTGATACATCGAATCCCATGTCGACCAAAACATCGGCCATGAACCATCCAAATACCATGCCAAGCTGCGAAAATACATGTTGCAACATCACCGCAAGCGCACCAGAAAGCCCTACATAATACATAACAAAAACACTCGTTCGCCACCATAAAGACCATAATGAAAAACGATAAAATGATACCCCAAACCACGTACCAATTGACCAGTACAAAAAAATATAAAATGTCATCATAATCCAAACAATTAACCACGATGCCACCGCCTTAGATAAGGTCAATTGTATTTTCCCAATACGTTGCACCAACACTAAATCGCCCGCTGCATAAAACCATAGACGAATGCCACAAAACGCCACCAACATTAACGCAATGGTCTTAATAATAATTAATCCTTCAAAAAGATAATCATCACTAAAGCTTGTACCACTCAGCAAACGTTCAGTCGCTGACATGTTCAACCGTGTCAAGGCTAAAAAAATCAATCCAACCAAAATACTAAAACCACCGAGCACCAATCGGCTTCGCTTCGATAGCACATCATAAAGATGAAAACGTACTGCCCCAATCATAATGCAACCGCCTTCCCGCGTACTGCCTTTTTATCGGTCCAGCGATGGGTTGCAATTATGTACTTCTTGTCATCTTTTTCGATAAAAGCAAACAGCTTTTCCTGCGAATTTTGATCTAAGCCCGATAACGGTTCATCCAAAACATACGTATCAACATCCTCCATCAACGCTTGCACCAAGTTCACTTTTTGTTTAAACCCTTTTGATAGAGCGCTCAAAGGTTTCTCTAAACAAGCATACAGCCCAAATACATCAATCAATGCATCCATTCGGGTGTGATTGCCTTTGCCAAGTCTTTGCAACAACATTAAGTACTCACCCGTCTGCATCGCATCAGGATAACGAAATGATTCTTCGGCATACATTGTAGTGCCTTGACACATTGCTTTGCCTTCATAAGCTATTAACGTTGCGAGCGCTTTTAACACCGTCGTTTTACCAACGCCATTTGGCCCTGTAAAAACTGTCACTTTGGCACGAGAACGCACACATTCAAGCGAAATATGTGTTGATTTATACCGTTTGCTAAACTGCTCAATCCTCATTTAAAGTCACCGTTTCGTGATGGGAAGAAACACCCTCAAATGGATTGGTTCGGATAAACGGAAAATCATCAAAGACATCATAAACTAAATCATCACCTATCGCACTTTTTATTACGATAGGATAGCGGTGTAAAATGGTGTATTCATCTGTTAAAGCGAGCGGTAAAGCGATTCGTTTGCTTTCAAAAGGAGAAAGTACAATAGGTTCATCAGGCCGTGATGCATCAAGGGTTACATCACACGCCGTTTTAAACAGTGTTTCACAGCTTGTATGTGCATCAGGATAATTATCAACTTCAACGATTCGACTTAAGTCAAAGGTTGCATGCAAGTCATTCAGTCCAATGCCAATAAGTTCGATGACATCCTCGGTTAAATTTTCAAGTTCAAGTACAACTCCTTGGGATGTGGGCAAAAACTTATCGTTATCATGCAGATTGTGCCTCGCAATGACATTTATGCGTGATGGCGCGTCTAAGCCGAAATAATAATTAAAGTTTCCAATTGGTAACGTAATATGTTCTCCGTGTACATCGGTTATTTTTAAAGCTGCGTCTTTTACATTAATCGTTCCTTCTTCTTGCCTCACAGCTATGCGCAGGTGATACGTTACATAAGACATTAATGCACCATCATAACGCTGCTTACCATGATAATCAATCCGCGATAATGTTAAAGGAATTCTCGTTGTATCATCTTTTGCAATGATCACCACGTCACGCACCCCATCTTCAAGCAGCAACGCATGCGCTTTTGTATTCACCAATACATCAATGGAAAATGTTTCTAACGCACTCGTGTACACATATGTATGGCGTTGCTTAAGCGTTACCATTTTCAAGGGCTCGTTTTTTTGTGTACACGACGTCACCAATAAAAACGTCCCCATACCTAAAATCAAGACCCCTAAAATCATTGCCAAACGGTTAAGCATCGTCTTTTTCATCTTCTTCACCCTCAATCCGACGTTGTACCACCGACAAATATTCAGTGCTTACCGTAAAAACCTCCCAACCACCAGAGCGCACATTACGGAAAAACCGGTAATACTTCGCAACCCCATTTGTAACTCTACCGGTGCCATAAACTTCAACCCGCAACTCACTCATCGGGTCGATTTGCATGCGAATTTCGACATCCTCAACTTCAGTGGTTGTCGTTTCATGGGTATACGATGGAGAAATATGTGAGTCAAGATTCAAATTGAAGCGACGTACTTCACCCGAGGCACGTAAACCAATGTTACCACTGACACTCAGTTGACGTTTCACCTGTTCTGTCAACGTAAAATTGTACGCCTTTATGATTGGACTTCGGCCTTCATTGACAATGACATAAAGCGTTTCTTTTTGAAACGATACAGGTTCTTCATAGTGTGCAGTGGTTGTCCGCCAACCCCAAAATCGTCTTGAGGCTAAACGCTCATAATAGTGACGGTAATCGCTTCTTGAAAAGTCCCGCAATAACTTGCCGCCTGCGCGGTCAAATTGTACATGTTGATACGTTAAATATTCACCTGCTTTAACTGATTCCGATACTATAAAAACCATGACGACAATACACGCAATAATCCATAGCTTTTTCATAAGCCACCTCCGCACGTATAATACCGTCGCACTTGAAAAATTGCTTGCATAAAAAAAGTCGGTTTATTGCCCCGACTTATACTTTTCAACAAATGCTTTGCCATCATTATACCCTGTTGTTAACCGTCGCTCGATTAACGCATTGGAGAAATCTAAAATACCACCCAATGCTTTGCTTGGTTTAATGACATGAAAAGCAATATTGTCATCTTTAACGCGATTGCGACGGCGAAACCGAAACAAATCAATCATAATGATTTCATCGCAACCATCATCAATCAACGGCTGTACTGGCGTGCGATCCAACACACCCCCATCATAATACGTCTGCTGATCAATCACGATGGGTTTAAACACAATAGGAATTGCACAACTTGCTAAAAGCGACTGTTTTATGGTTGCTCTATCTAATGAATCAA
>PWME01000055.1 GCA_003559235.1 Mollicutes bacterium
CACTTTGGTGACATTCGTGGTGAAGGCGTTGTTTTACCTGAATTGACTGCTGAGCTCGTTGAAACCATTGCAGAAAATGACATTGATTTACCAGCTGAAACCACTGAAGACTTGAACTTATGGGATGAATTATCAATTGCCGGTGTTGATTATGATCGCGGTGCTGATGTATTCCCAATTACTTGGACTTCTAGTGATGAAAGTGTTATTGCATTAGATGGTTCGGTTACACAACCAGCAATTGGTGAAGCTGATGTTGATGTTACCTTAACAGCACACATTGAGTTTGACGCTGAAACGACCATTGAGTTAGTATTCGTGGTTACTGTCCTTGCTGAAGAAGAAGAAGTACCTGGTGAAGAAGTTTACACAACAGACTTTGGCTTTGTTGACAGCACATCAAACTCTTATAGTACATCAATACAACATACTGATGACAACGGCTTTGAATGGGATTTATTAGGACGCCCTGGTGGAGCAGAAGGATTCATGCTTGGTAATGCTTCTGATGGAAGCTACATTGAAGTACAAGCAAATACTGGTGTTTCATCAGTAACCATTGATATCGTCCGCGCATTTACAAACTCTAATACGCGTTCGGTTGAATTATTCGTTAATGATGTTTCTGTTGGAACATTTGATGTTGATGTTGATAGCAATGACCCACAAACCTTTGTGGTTGAAAACATCGATATCGAAGGGAATGTTACCATTCGTCTTGAGTCTACATCACCTGGATCACGTGGTGCTATGGACGTATTAACCTTCTCATGGGAAGGTTACGAAGAAGACTAATTGCTTCGAAGTATAGACATAAGTTATAAAATACACTGAGCTTCGGCTCGGTGTATTTTTTTTGTAGTTACCGTATTAAAATACATCGTTTTATGTTATTATTATGTGTTATGAAAATATAAGACACGAAGGTGAAATAATGCGAAAATTTTTACTATTGATTATGATGATTACTGGTGTTGTTATCGTTGCTGGATGCGACTTAGAATCATCACCAAACAATGACGATGACAGCGCTGTTGAAGAAGGGTTTGTGCGTTTGCCTGACTTAGATGGTATGACGCTTGAAGAAATTGACATTTTGTTTGAAGATTTACCGCTGAGCTATGATGTGATGACCCGTTCTTTCGATGTGCGTGAACAGTCAAATGTATTTATTGAATATGGTGCGTTTAAAGAAGCTGGTGACACGGTTGAAGAAGGTTCGTTTATAACGATTATCGTTTCTGCTACGATATACGATCCTGACATGTTTTTTACCCCAGTTGATATGCCTTATGATGGTCCTCGATTAGATTCGGATTTCTTTGCTATGCCATACTTTTTAGACAATGCACGGTTTGAAGAAGGAGATCCTGAACGTACACGTTACACCGGCAGTGGTGGTGCTTTTGAAGTTGGTTATGATCCACGCCCTTATGGTCAAGGGGGTGGGTGTATAGATGGTGATACATCGGTGTTTACCTACCCACCAGAAATCGATGAACGCATTTTAGCCCGTGCGAACAGTACGCGTTACTTAAACATGGATACACCAGAAACTTGGTCTGGTGGCGAAGAAGAATGGGGAAAACTCTCAACTGAATATGTGTGCGATTTACTTGAAGCCGCTGAATCTATTGTTTTACAAACTGATCCAGGCGATTATCTACTTGGAAATTACGAGCGATTACTAGCATGGGTATGGATTCAATTGCCTGGCGATGATGATTATCAGTTGCTTAATTATTTGGTAGTACGCCAAGGCTTAGCAGAAGTGAAGTACTTATTTGGGGCTGGAGAAACGAACGTGACGATGTATGATGATTTAACCTATACTGAATGGATGTTTCTAGCGGAATCACGTTCGATAGATGATGCACTCGGTATGCATGGCGATAAACTCGATTGGTATTGGGATTACGATGCTGATCGACCGCATCCTGAGCGATGGGATTAGTGTTGTGCGCGTATAATTCTATAAAATGTATTAGAGACAATGATAAACGAGAAATACGCATAGAGGTCAAATATTGAGCTTTTTATGCAATGCGGAGGAAGGTATGTACAAAACGATTTTACAAATGATTGTAGACCATGACACCATCGTGATTCATCGCCATAAAAATCCCGATCTCGACGCACTCGGTGCACAACATGGATTAAAAGGGTTAATCGAAAACAACTTTAAAAACAAAACGGTTTATATGGTCGGTGATGATTCTGAATTAAATTTTTTAGGACCAATGGATAACGTTGAAGATGCTGTTTATGAAAATGCGTTGGCGATTATTGTGGATGTAGCGGTATCTGCGCTTGTGAGTGATTCGCGTTACACATTGGCCAAACAAGTCTTAGTTATTGATCACCATCGCAATGCAGCGGATATTAATGCGACTGTTTATTCAGAACCGTCTCATGTTGCGGTGTGTCAATTACTGAGCGATATGGCAATGCACCAACAGTTATCCGTTGATGCAAAAACAGCGACGGCACTTTTTTCTGGATTAATTACTGATTCTGGAAGGTTTAAATACGCAGCGACGAATGGGAAGACGTTTGATGTGGCGAGTTTTCTTCTCAAGCACGGGGCTGATATGCATTTTGTTTATGACAACCTTTATACCGAACAATTACATGTGAAAAAGCTTAAGGGCTATTTTATTGATCAGTTTGCGTTGACAGATAAAAATGTTGCGTATATGAAAAACACACCTGATGTTAAGTCCCGATTTAAGGTTTCTACCTTTACGGTGAGTCGCGGGATGGTGAATCAAATGGCAGATATTGAAGGCGTACCCATTTGGGTGAATTTTACAGAAGATGATGAAGGGTTCATTCAATGTGAGTTAAGAAGTAGAAAAATTCCAGTGGTTGAAGTTGCCAAAAAGTATGGCGGCGGTGGGCACCTTCATGCGTGTGGGTGTACAGTCCAAAACTGGGAAATGACGAACCAAATCTTGGCAGATTTGGATGCGTTGATAGAAAGGAATGAAGCCAATGGATAGTGAAGGATTACGGGCAATTCACGAAACCATCAAAGCGTTTAATACAATAATTATTGCACCGCATCAACGCCCAGATGGTGATTGTATGGGAACCGCATTTGGGATGAAAGATATTATCGAAAGCACTTATCCTGATAAAACGGTTTATGTCAGTGGTGAAGAAACCGATTATGTTAAGTTTTTAGGCCGTGTTGATGATGTGCCAGATGATGCATTTCATGATGCCCTTGTGATTGCGGTTGATACAGCCAGTGAAGATAGAATTGCGGAAAAACGTTACCATACAGGAAAAAAATTAATTAAGATTGATCATCACTTGAATGTGAGTTCGTATGGGGATATTGAGTACGTTGATACATCTAGACCAGCCGCTGCGCTTATTGTGCTTGATTGGTTCGCGTTATTTCAAGAAGAATTAACCATGACACGCGTTGGTGCCCAAGCGCTTTTCACGGGAACCTTAACGGATACAGGACGGTTTAAATACCCTGGTGTTGACGGTGATACCTTCCGCCGCGTGGCAATGTTATTTGATTTAGGGCTTGATACACAAGCAGTTTATAAGCACCTTGATACGAAAAGTGAACCGCTGGTGCGGTTTAAAGGCTATGTACTCCTAAACTATGAAAAGACGGCACATGGGGTAGCGTATATCAAAATTACTGAATCTTTGGTTGAATCACACGGTGTCAAGGTTGAGGAAGCTTCTAGTTTAGTCAATGAACTGGGTGTATTTGAAGACTGTCCGGTGTGGGTATTGCTTGCGGAGTATGAAGAAAAAATCGTCCGTGCGCGGATTCGTTCTAAAGGGCCTGCAATCAATGAAGTTGCTACGCAATTCGATGGTGGAGGTCATAAAATGGCATGTGGTGCGAATTTAGGCACATGGGAGCGCGCCGATGCTTTATTGGAAACCTTGGATGACTTGGTAAAAACATATAAAAATAATCAATAAGACGCGTTTGAAACTTTTTCGAACGCGTTTTCATTGGAAACCCTCTACCAATTTAACGTTGGCTATGATATGCTTTGAATGGAACGCTTTGGCATGAGGAGGTAGCCCATGGTGCTTTTAAGTACTGGCATCGATTGGACACGAACGCTATTCTTTGCGATCGGTGGCTTTGGGATTTTCTTGTTTGGGATTGAATTGACGGGAGATTCGCTTAAATTATTGGCGGGAGACCGACTGAAACGGTTGATTGAAAAATCTACAGGGACGCCACTTAAAGGGCTATTGATGGGTATTTTAGTGACCGCACTTTTACAAACCAGTTCAGGGACAACAGCTTTAACGGTTGGTCTTGTCCGTGCGGGTTTAATGACGATGCCACAAGCGGTTGGCGTCATTTTAGGCGCTAACATTGGGACTACCATTACAAGCTTTTTGATTGGATTAAACATTCAAGCCATTGCCTTGCCGATTATCGGTGTGGGTGGTTTTATGCACTTTATGTTTAAAACACGTCGGCTCAAACGCGGAGGCGGTGCTCTCTTTGGATTTGGGCTGATTTTTTATGGCTTGGATTTAATGGGATCTTCATTAAGTGTTTTTGCCGAACAAGCCGCGTTTAAAAATATGCTTGAAACCGTCTCAGATTGGCCAGCCCTTGGCGTTGTGACTGGCGCTATCTTAACCGCGCTTGTCCAATCTTCAACCGCGACCATCGGGATTATGCAAGCTTTATACGCAACCGGTGCTGTGCCCCTTATTGGCGCAATTGCGATTGTATTTGGCAGTAATATTGGGACAACCATTACCGCGATATTTGCGTCGGCTGGTGGTTCTGTTGCGGCGAAACGTACTGCGCTTGCACACGTTTTCTTCAATGTCGGTGGAACATTGATATTATTGTTGTTCATTCGGCCGTATGCGTGGTTTATCTCACAGTTAGAAATTATTTTCTTACAAGGCGAACCGCGTGCCATGTCCCTAAGCTTAGCACACATATTTTTCAACGTATTTGCGGCTTTTGTGGCACTGTTTTTCGTTGGGGCATTGGTGCGGTTTAGTAAAAAACTTATTCCTGGACAAGACGTTATGGAAGGCATCGATGTGAGTGCCTTACAAACGCGGTTAATAAAAGCGTCTCCACCCCTTGCGCTTGAAAATGCTAAGCGCGTAATTATTAACATGGGTGCCATTGTCAAAGATATGTACGTAAGCAGTGTGAAGTTTTCGTTTGCTTATGATAAGCTCGAACTTGAAAATGGTAGGCAACTCGAAGAAGTTGTTGATACCATTGACCAAAAAGTCCATGACTATCTCGTGCAAGTATCCCATCTTGATTTAGATGATAAAAGCGCGCATTTGCATGCCCGTTATGTCGATGCTATTCGCGATTTTGAACGCATTGCTGACCATTGTCAAAACTTGTATGATTTCTTTAACTATCGTCATGAATCCAAGCAAATATTAAGCGAAGATGCACAAAAAGATTTACATAAATTGTATGAAGTTGTTGAGGAGACATTGTTAATTACCCTTGAAGCATTTGAAAATGATGACCGCGTTCGCGCTGAACAAGTCTTAGAATATGAAGATGTGATTGATAATTTGGTGCGAAAGTACCGCAAGCGCCACGTCCAAAGAATGCACCTTTGCACAACCCCTGAATGCAGTGACGAACTGTTTGTGGATATATTGTCGAATGTTGAACGCATTGGGGATCACTGCACCAATATTGTGCATAACGTTTTACACGAAAACTATTATCATGGCGATTGGCAAAGCGAAACAAGCGTATAAAAATCGTTCGCGTTTCTTTAGTCATAATCAATTTACGAGAATGCGCTTTTTCCCTTGCATGTCAAGGACGCTTGTTATATAATACATTACGCATTCAAAATCCGTTCATTTTGGAGGCACTATGGCAAAAGTGCTTGTTAGCTTTACACTGCACTCAACCACCGCAAAAGAATCGTTTGAAGCGGAAGGAATCTTAAGCGACCAGCGATTATCCTTTATGTCGCCCGCCTTAGAGCGCCACACAGTGTTTTTCACGCCGGACGGACTCACTTATACCAAACAAGGCAAACAACGTTTACAGCTCGTTTTTAACGCAAAAAAACCATCAAATGGTGTTATAGAAGATGATGATGTAACGATGCGTTTTAGGATGAAAACCGATTGTTTGCATCGTGAAAAAGACCGAATTGCCATAGATTATACATTGCATCAAGAAGATGAATCCTTTCATCAAGGAAAGATTCGAATAACCTGGTCTGCCAAAGGAGGGAAACAATGACGAAAACTGAAGAAAAAAGCTTCATCAATCGCGCTGAAGATGTGCTCGCAAGTCGTGGTGAACCGATGGATTTATACCAATTGTTCGAAAAAGTGTTAGAAGGCGCTACGGTTGATGCTGATGCGATTAATGATGTATTATCTGCTTTTTACGCTGATTTAACGACAAGCGCTAAGTTCATGTACATGGGCGACAACACATGGGACTTGAAAAGACATCAAAAAATTGAACTATGGGAAAAAGATGGTTCATTTTACAACGAATACAAAGATGTGCATGACGATGTTTTAGATGCACGCATTGCAGCACAACTTGAACGCGACAAAGCGCATCATGCGATGCTTGAAAAACGTTCGCAAGCTGAAGCGGAAGCAGAAGCGAATCGCTTGGCTGAGGCTGAAAGTAAAGCGTCTGAAACTGCGCCAGCTGTCGAAGCTGATATTCCAGACATTGAAGAAGATATTCTTGATGATCCAGTGTTTGAAGACGCTCAAGCACCTGAAGAAGTGCCAGAAATTCCTGAAGAACCCGCACTCGATGAAGAATATGATGAGTTTGATGAAGACGAGTACAATGAGTATATGGACACCTACGAAGATAAGTACGATGAATAAAATGGCTTTTAAAAACCACACCGCTTTGGTATAATTTAAGCGGGCACTAAAAAAAGTTCTCCGCGGAGAACTTTTTGTGTATAGGAGTGTGGTGGTGTGAAACAAACCAAATTTATTTTTGTAACAGGCGGGGTTGTCTCAAGCCTTGGGAAAGGTATTGTCGCATCATCGCTTGGCAGGTTGCTCAAAAACCGTGGGTTGAAAGTGTTTATGCAAAAATTTGACCCTTATATTAATGTGGACCCAGGAACCATGTCACCGTATCAACACGGTGAAGTTTTTGTGACGGATGATGGGGCTGAAACGGATCTTGATTTGGGGCATTATGAACGATTTATTGATGAAAATTTAACCAGGCATTCCAATATTACAACAGGACGGATTTACCAACAAGTTATTGAAAAAGAACGTCGTGGGGATTATTTAGGTGCTACCATCCAAGTGATTCCGCATATTACCGATGCCATTAAAGAAACGTTGATTGCCGTTCGCGATGCATCAGATGCCGATGTGGTTATTACTGAAATTGGTGGGACGGTTGGCGATATAGAGTCGTTGCCATTTTTAGAGGCAATTCGTCAGTGCCGTAGAGATTTTGGTGTGCAAAACACCCTTTATATTCATAATACATTGGTCCCAAAACTTGAAGCGGCGAAAGAGTTAAAGACAAAACCAACCCAACATAGTGTTAAAGAATTACGCAGTTTAGGGATCAATCCAGACATTATTGTGCTGAGAACATCGTATGCCATTACCAACAGTATGCGGGAAAAGATTGCACTCTTTTGCGACGTTCATAAAGAAGCGGTTATTGAAGCTTTGGATGCAGATATACTGTATGATGTTGTGTTCAACTTAAAACGTCAAAATCTTGATCAATTGGTGTGCACGCATTTTGGTCTTCCAGACGTTGAACCTGACATGCAAGAATGGGAAGCGCTTGTGAAGCGCATTCGGTCTTTAGACAAGACGGTACGCGTTGCGGTGGTTGGTAAGTATGTGGCACTTGAAGATGCGTATTTATCGATTGTTGAAGCGCTCAATCACGCTGGGTATGTCCATGGCGCGAAGGTTGAAACAAAATTTATCAGTGCCTCAGAGCTTATCGAACGTGATGCAGAGATATTTTTCCGTGATGTCGATGCAATTTTAGTCCCTGGGGGGTTTGGCACCCGGGCTACCGCTGGAAAGATCCGTGCGATTACATACGCAAGAAAGGCTAGAATCCCGTTTTTTGGTATTTGTTTTGGAATGCAGCTTGCGTGTGTTGAGTTTGCACAAAATGTATGTCAATTAAATGAGGCATCATCAACGGAAATTTATCCTAAAACGCCATACCCTATTATTCATTATCTTGAAGGGCAAAGCGATGATACTGAAAAAGGTGGCACCTTACGGTTAGGGTTACAACGATGCGATCTTAAAGGAGACTCTAAGGTGTATGACGCCTACAAGAAAACACATATTGAAGAACGTCAGCGACATCGCTATGAGTTCAATGACAACTACCGCGCAATTTTTGAAAAACATGGGATGCGCATTGTCGGTGTGAACCCTGATTTGAATCTCGTCGAAGTTATTGAACTAAAAGATCACCCATTTTTTGTAGGAACGCAGTTTCATCCGGAATTTCGTTCACGCCCTCAAAGAGCACATCCGCTTTTCCGGGCGTTTATCAAAGCGGCACTTGACCATGCCGAAAATAGGTCAAATTAAATAAATAAGGGGCAATACAATGGATGGATTAGAAAGTTATTTAAGTTCACAGTTTTATGATTGGTTAGATAGTACATTTTTTGCAGGATTATTGTCTGGGCTTGTTATAACCATTATGTGGATTGGCATTGCGTTTTTAGTTGGCTGGATCTTGAAAGTATCTGTTTTAAACTATTTTGTGAAAAAGAAAGGCGACCGCCGAGGAAAGACATTAGGTCGTCTTGTGGTGAGCACTTTGAAGATTCTTGTGTGGTTTATCGTATTATTACAAATATTATTGATTATCGGTTTTGACATTACACCAATTCTTGCAAGCGCGGGTATTTTAGGATTAGCGATTGGTTTTGGTGCACAAA
Organism: Mollicutes bacterium; assembly: GCA_003559235.1. Taxonomy (GTDB): domain Bacteria; phylum Bacillota_I; class Bacilli_A; order Izemoplasmatales; family Izemoplasmataceae; genus PWME01. Next base: position 8,937 of record PWME01000055.1, read on the forward strand.
GTCTGGTTAAAGATGTTGTGTCGGGATTTTTCATCATTGTGGATAACGCGTTTAACCTAGAAGAAACCGTAGAAATTAATGGGTATCGCGGAACCGTTGTCAAAATGAATTTGCGGATTACCCATTTACAACATTTCACCGGTAGTATTTACGTGGTTAATAACGGTAATATCAATCAGTTAATTAATCACTCACGCAACCACTCTACGGCACTCGTTGATTTCGGGGTGGCTTATGAGACGGATTTATCAAAACTTGCATCGCTGATGCCAGATTTTATGGAAACGTTAAACAATAAGCATGAAGATATTGTGGATATACCAAGCTTTTTAGGGGTTACAGACTTGGCTGATTCAAGTATCAATTTACGCATTTTTGCCAAAACGAAAACCGGACAACAATGGGCCGTTGAACGAAAAATCCGCCATGATCTTGTGGAATTATTAAGAGCAAACGATATTGAAATTCCTTTCCCACAACTCGTTATCACAAACAAAAATACATAGCGCACATACGGTTTTCTTGAAACCTTTATTGTGTGATATAATGGCAGTCGAGACACTCACTTTAGGAGGAACGATATGTTAGACAAAAGTCTTATCGAGCGCATTATTAATAAAGCGCTCGACAGCCGTGCGGACTTTGCGGAAGTGTTTATTGAAGATAAGAAATCTTCATCGATTACTTTGCAAAGTAACACGGTCGAAAACGCCGTGAACAATCATGTTCATGGAACAGGAATCCGTGTCGCAAAAGGGCATAACAGTGTGTATGGTTATACCAATAGCGATAAAGAAGAGGATTTGCTTGCTTTGGCAGAAGACTTAGCGAAGTCCTTTCCAGGCGAGCGTGTGCGTGAAACCATTACGCTTGGCGAATTGACGCGTGGTGAAAGCCATGCGATAAAACGGATGCCTAATACCGTTGCCATGCAAGAAAAAGTCGCGATTGTGAAGCGAGCCAATGAAGCGGCGCGTTCATATAGCGATGAAATCAAGCAAGTTTCCGCAAGTTATATGGATTACGTCCAAGATGTCATCATCGCATCAAGTGAGTCCATTTACGTTGCGGACCAACGCGTTAGAACGCGTTTAGGCATTCATAGTGTTGCATCAGATGGAAAAGACATGCAAAGCGGATTTAACGGCCCTGGTGGGCATTATGGTTTTGAGTTTTATGAAACCTTTAGCGTTGAAGAAGCCGCAAAAGAAGCAGCACGTATTGCCGTAACGATGTTGCATGCAGATGAATGCCCAAGCGGGACGATGCCGGTCATTATTGATAACGGCTTTGGTGGGGTTATTTTCCACGAAGCGTGTGGGCATAGTCTTGAAGCGACTTCAGTCGCAAAAAACGCGAGTGTGTTCAGTGGTAAAAAAGGTGAAAAAATTGCCACACCAATCGTAACAGCGATTGATGATGGTACGATTGAAAACGCCTGGGGTAGTGCCAATTATGATGATGAAGGCCGTAAACAAAAACGGCGTGTTTTGATTAAAGACGGTGTATTAACCAGCTATATGGTTGATCATTTGAATGGATTACGGATGAATGAATCTTCAACGGGTTCAGGGCGCCGTGAATCGTATCGCTATCAACCAACTTCACGGATGAGCAACACCTATATTGACAATGGTGACTCAACGTTTGATGAAATTATTCAAAACACTGAATACGGACTATACGCGAAAAAAATGGGTGGTGGTTCTGTCAACCCATCAACCGGTGATTTTAACTTTGCGGTTATGGAAGGATATTTGGTGAAAAACGGTAAAATTGAAGAAGCGGTTAAAGGTGCAACGCTTGTCGGTACTGGGAAAGATGCATTGCTAAAAGTAGATATGGTTGGCAATAACCTGCTCCGTGCGCAAGGAATGTGCGGTAGTGTTTCTGGAAGCATTCCAACCGATGTTGGTCAACCAACCATCCGTGTTTCAAGTATGACCGTTGGCGGAAGAAAGGGGGCTTCATCATGAATTTCGAACCACTTTTCACCATTGCCAAAGCAAAAGGATTAGAAGCGATTCAAGTGTATCTTGAACAAGACGGGAAGCTTGATTTAGAAGTCTTTAAAGGCAATTTAGAAAAACACGAAATGGCGGATACTGCTGTTTTAAGCATTCAAGCCATTTATAAAGGGAAAATGGGGAAATTGCGCACTGAAGTCATCGACCTTGATTTGGCCGAACAATGGGTTGATGAACTCATTGCGAGTGCCTCACTCATCGAATCAAAAGATGAAGTCTTTATTTATGAAGGCAGCGATCATTATGAATCGGTTGAGGGGTTACGTCAAGAAGCCTTAGAAAACCTATCCATTGAAAAGAAAATTGCGATGGTGCATGCGCTTGATGATAAAATCCGTCAAAAAGATAGTCGTATTGATATTAGCCAAACATTTTATGGTCAAGTTCGCAAACGTGTATTGATTCAAAACTCAAAAGGCTTAAAGCTTGAAAAAGACGTCAATAACGCAATTTTAGGGGCGCAAGTCGTTGCGCGTGAAAACGATGATTCACGCAGTGCATTCGATTATATTCAATCCAATGACCTTGGCGACTTCAATTTAGATGACATTGCCAATCAATGTGTCGAAAAAGCGGTGTCGCAACTCGGCGCACAATCGGTACCTTCTGGAACCTATGAAGTGGTCTTAAAAAACAGTGCCAGCGCAAGTTTATTACACGCTCACGTAAGTATGTTTAGTGCTGAAAGTGTTCAAAAAGGAATGTCAAAACTCGTCGATAAACTTGGCGAAACCATCGCCGATGAGGCCATTAATATTGTGGATGACCCTTTCCGCAAAAAAAGCGCAAAAAGCGGTGCCTTTGATGATGAAGGTGTGCCAACGTCTTATAAAGCCATGGTTTCAAACGGAAAACTTACCACATACATGCATAACTTGAAAACCGCAAAAAAAGCCGATACTTCCTCAACGGGTAACGGGTTTAAAGGTGGCATTAGCCCCACAAACTTTTACATTGAAGCAGGCAAAACATCATATGATGAAGCGGTTCAATCACTTGATAAAGGGCTTGTCATAACCGACTTACAAGGAACACATGCTGGATGCAATCCAATAAGTGGCGATTTCAGTTTACAAGCCAGTGGTTATCTTGTTGAAAAGGGTAAGATTGTGCAACCGGTTGCGTTAATTACCGTTGCTGGAAACTATTTATCGCTACTTAAAGATGTCACAGCGATTTGTGATGACTTGAAAATGAATTTTGGATTTATTGGCAGTCCATCGTTAAAAATTAAATCGCTCGTCGTTTCTGGGTCATAGGAATTAGGCGTGTCGAAATACGGCACGCTTTTTTTTATGCTAAAGCGAAAGTCGCGTTGGTTTACTTTTTCATGTATTTACTTTATAATTGTCATGGAATGCACCGTAAATTAGGAGGAAAACTGATGAAATTAGTATCTGCAAAAACGATGTTAGAAACAGCTAGAAAAGAAGGTTATGCCGTTGGTCAGTTCAACATAAATAACCTAGAATGGACCAAAGCGATCTTGCACGCTGCTCAAGAAATGCGCTCGCCTGTTATTTTAGGTGTGTCTGAAGGGGCAGGAAAGTACATGGTAGGTTATAATACAATTGTAGGGATGGTTGAAGGCATGATGGAAACCATCGGGGTTAGTGTTCCTGTTGCGCTTCATCTAGATCACGGTTCTTTCGATGCTGCGAAAGCGTGTATCGAAGCGGGGTTCACAAGTGTAATGTTTGATGGGTCACATTTATCCATAGATGACAACGTTGAAAAAACCAAAGAAATCGTTAAACTCGCTACCGCGAAAGGCATTAGTGTCGAAGCCGAAGTCGGCTCTATTGGTGGCGAAGAAGATGGTGTTGTTGGCAGTGGTGAAGTGGCAGACCCTGAAGAATGCCGAAGGATTGCGAAAACAGGGATTAGTATGTTAGCCGCTGGCATAGGGAATATTCATGGCACATATCCTGATAACTGGCAAGGGTTAAACATGGATGTTTTAAAAGAGATTGGTGAAACGACGGATAACATCCCATTGGTTTTACATGGTGGTACCGGTATTCCTGATGCGATGGTGCGTGAAGCTATTGGTTATGGTGTTTCCAAAATAAACGTTAACACTGAATGCCAAATTGAGTTTACGAAAGCGGTTCGCACGTATTTTGAAGCAGGAAAAGACAAAGTGGGTAAAGGCTTTGACCCACGCAAAGTATTAAAACCAGGCTACGATGCGATTATTAAAGTCGTCAAAGAAAAAATGACATTATTTGATTCACAAGGTAAAGCTTAAGAAAGAAGGGATTGCATGGACCAGTTCGACATCGTACTAAAAGATTTTGCTAACTGGAAAATGGAAAACATCGATGTCATCGAACGCTTTCGAAATCATCGTTCGTTTATTTACGACCGGCTTGAACCGGTCTATGCAGTATTGAATCATATTTATGAACAAGCCGTCGAACAACACGAACTCGACGAAGAAATGGAAACCATTTTTCAAGTCGGACTTAGCTATTTACATGCGCAGTTCGAAGTGATTAAAATTTATTATGAAAAATTATTTGACGCCGATTGTCAAGCATTTGAAGCGTATACACCATTGGTTGGTTATTTGCTTTTTATCGCTGATTTACGGGCTGACTTAGAAGAGTTTGAAGATGCCATCGATTATACAGAACTCAATGAAGTTGAAACACTGCTTGAAAACATGATTGCGGAACGTCGTGATGATTTTGAAGTAGCAGCTGACCGTTTAAATGAAGCAGTCAAACGTATTGTAAAAGATTTAGATTTTGAGTACGTCAGTATCATCGACATTTTTGTCGAAATAGCGGAGAACTTAGATATCCCGCTGTCGACAGACGATGCACTTGTGATAGGAAAAGACATCTGAATCTAGGTGTCTTTTTAATGGAGGATTAACAATGGGGTTAATAAGTGATATTAAAACAATAAAACGTAAAGATCCAGCCACGCGTCATGCGCTTGAGATTATTTTAACGTACAGTGGGATGCACGCCATTTGGACTTATCGGCTTGCGCATCTTTTCTGGCGTGGTAGGTTAAAACTGATTGCTAGACTTTTAAGTAGCATTGCGCGTATTATTACGGGCGTAGAAATTCACCCAGCGGCACGCATTGGTAAAAATGTGGTGATAGATCACGGTACAGGTGTCGTCATTGGTGAAACGGCGATGATTGCGGATGATGTACTCATTTACCATGGGGTGACTTTAGGGGGGACGGGCAATGAACGCGGTGAGAAACGCCACCCTACCGTTTGTACTGGCGCGATGATTGCGGCGGGTGCTAAAATACTGGGTGATATCAAAGTTGGGATGTATGCGAAAGTCGGTGCGAATGCGGTTGTGTTACGTGATGTGCCAGATTTTTCCACTGCGGTTGGTATACCGGCGCGGATTATTCCCAATGAAAAAAGCTCAGGTGCAGTGTGTTCTTTATATAGTAAAGCAAGCGAAAAAAAAGACGAATCTTCGGCGTGAGATTCGTCTTTTTTGTTATGTTTATTTTTTTTCTTCAAATAGTTGTGTTGATAAATAACGTTCTGCATTGCTTGGTGATACGGTAAGAATGTTTACATCACCGCACAATGAACGGGCTATTTTAAGCGCCGCCGCTACATTCGCGCCTGTGGATATGCCTGCAAAAATACCTTCTTCTTTCGCTAAACGACGTGCGGTTTCAAATGCCTCTTCATCGCTAACACGGATAATATCATTATATACGGTTGTATCCAATATGTTTGGCACAAAGCCAGCCCCAATGCCTTGTATTTTATGCGGTCCTGGGGCTTTTCCGCTCAACACTGCCGATTGAGCAGGTTCTACAGCTTTAATACTTATGGATGGATAGTGCGCGATTAACCGCTTACCAACGCCTGTTAAAGTACCACCTGTTCCAACCCCAGCAACAAAATAATCAAGGGTCTCAAAGTCGTTTATAATCTCTTGAGCTGTTGTTTTTTCATGGATGGCAGGATTGGCAGGATTATCAAATTGCATGGGCATAAAATACCCGTGTTTTTCTTTTAATGACTGTGCGGTTGCAATCGCACCTTTCATCCCTTTTTCACCGTCTGTTAATAGTAGGCTTGCGCCATAGCCACGTAATATTTTACGGCGTTCGATGCTCACTGTATCAGGCATGACAATAACAAGCTTATATCCTTTTGAAGCAGCGATTAAAGCCAATCCAATCCCCGTGTTGCCGCTGGTCGGTTCAATAATGGTTGAACCTGGTGTGAGGTGACCACTTTTTTCAGCATCTTCAATCATCGACAGTGCAATACGGTCTTTAACCGATCCCCCAGGATTAAACCATTCAAGTTTAAGGTATACTTTGGGACGCATGCCTTTTGTGAGCGATGATAAGCGCACAACGGGTGTATTGCCGATGAGTTCATGGATATGATGTTTAATCATCGTGAAGCCTTCTTTCTTGATTCAAGTGTGGTTAACGCTTTTGACGCATGTGTGGAAATAAAATGACATCACGGATGGAAGGGGATTCCGTAAGCAACATGATGAGTCGGTCAACCCCGATGCCAAGCCCGCCCGCTGGTGGCATTCCATATTCAAGTGCTTCAATATAGTCATGATCCATCTCGGTTGCTTCGCTAGAACCGAGGTCTTTTTCTTGCAATTGTGCTAAAAAGCGTTCTTTTTGATCAATCGGATTGTTTAGCTCACTAAATGCGTTGGCATATTCGCGACCGTCGATAACGAGTTCAAAGCGATCTGTAAAGCGTTCATCATCTTTCGAACGCTTCGCAAGGGGGCTTGTTTCAACGGGGTGTCCGTATACGAATGTCGGTTCAACAATTGTTTTTTCTACGTATGTTTCGTACAGAAGAAATAAGATATGTCCTGGCCCTGTAAAGTGCGCAGGAATCTCTAAATTATGTTTTTTCGCATGGGCTTTGGCTTGGTCAAATGTCATGGCAGGATCACGGAAATCAATCCCAGTTTCAGCTTTAACAGCATCAGCCATATGGAGCCGTTGCCAAGATTTTGATAGGTCAATAGTTTTCCCCCCATAATCGACCGTGTAGCGGCGTAACACAGTTTCACATAAATGCTTAATCAGTGATTCGGTTAATACCATCATTGATGCCATATCACCGTAGGCTTCATAAAGCTCAAGCATGGTGAATTCTGGATTGTGTTTAATGCTTATACCTTCATTACGGAAGGTTCTCGCCATTTCGTAAACCCCTTCAAAGCCACCTACTAATAAACGTTTTAAATAAAGCTCAGGGGCAATGCGTAAGTAAAATGGCATATCAAGGGTGTTGTGGTGGGTAACGAACGGCCGTGCCGCTGCACCGCCTAGTACAGGATGTAAAATAGGCGTATCAACTTCAAGATAGCCTTTGTTGTTTAAATAGGTACGAATTTCGCTCAATATTTTTGAGCGTAGCACGAAGACGTTTTTGGTATCTTCATTCGTCATTAAATCTAGATACCGTTGTCGATAACGCGCTTCAACATCCTTGAGTCCGTGGTACTTTTCAGGCATCGGACGGAGCGCCTTGACAAGATGGGTGTACGTAGAGACTTTTATGGTAAGTTCACCCATTCTCGTACGCATGAGCGTTCCTTCTACACCGATGATGTCACCGAGGTCGGCTTTATCGAACAATTCAAACATTGCCTCACCAACATCGTCTTTACGCATATAGATTTGTATTTGACCGCGTGCATCTTGTATATGGGCAAACCCAGCTTTTCCTTTACCGCGTTTTGTCATCATGCGCCCAGCAATTTTAACGGGCTCTGGTGGATTTTCATCAAGGGTTTCTTTGGTTGCGTTTTTGTATAAATCGTGTAATGTTTGTGTTGTTGTTGTGCGATCAAAACGCGATCCAAATGGATCGATATTTTTTTCTTTTAGCGCGCTAAGTTTTTCTCTGCGTACGCGTTCTTGTTCAGTCAATGATTCGGACATGTTGGCACCTCTTTACAATGATTTTTCTTCGATGATTGTATACATGGTTTTGGCATCATCTTTTTTGGTTGATTCAAGCAATTTCGTTACTCTGAATATTAGGATTTTATTCCCATAGCGAATGGTGATGACGTCGTCTATGTCAACCGTGCTGCTGGATTTTGCAATTTTTTCGTTAATGGTGATTCGACCAGAATCAGCAACCTCTTTCGCTAAGGTTCGTCGTTTTATAATGCGTGATACTTTTAAGTATTTATCGAGTCGCATAGTAGGCTCCTTTGCGGTGAAAAAGGGTGACACTTCACCCTTTTATGCTTCTTGTGGTTCGGCTTTTAACTTGTTTTTTTTCTCAGCATCGCGTGCTTTTTTACGCTCTAACCAATCGAGTTTACCGGTTTCATCGAGTTCATGGATATCTTCTTTGTTTAATGTTTCAACATCGAGCAATGTGACCGCGATGAGTTTTAGTAAATCCATATGTTGTTTTAGTACTTTACGTGCTTTTTCATACGCTTCGTTAATAATCTTACGCACTTCATTATCAATTTCAAGGGCAACGGTATCTGAGAATGACTTGTCTACTTGATAGTCACGCCCTAAGAATACAGACCCGCCTCGTTTTTCATATTGGATAGGTCCAAGAGAACTCATACCGTATTCTGTGACCATTGCTCTGGCGATTTCTGTGGCGCGTTGGAAGTCGTTGTATGCACCGGTTGAGACTTCGTCAAAAATGATCTCTTCAGCGACGCGCCCACCGAGTAGTCCTGTAATTTGGTCAATGAGTGATTTTCGCGTCATTAGGAAGGACTCTTCTTCTTCCGGCAACATAAGATTGTATCCACCGGCTTGACCGCGCGGGATAATGGTTACTTTATGAACGATATTTGCGTTGTCAAGTTTTAAACCAAGCACAGCATGCCCTGCTTCGTGATGGGCGATAAAATCGCGTTCTCGTTTAGAGAAGACACGGGATTTTTTTGCAGGTCCCATCATGACGCGATCAACTGCTTCATCAATATGGTAAAGTTTGATGGCAGCCTTATTTTCACGCGCCGCGAGTAAGGCGGCTTCGTTTAATAAGTTTTCTAAGTCAGCGCCAGTGAACCCAGGTGTACGTCTTGCAATTTCTTCGAAAGTTACCGAACTGGCAATGCGTTTATTGCGTGCATGGACTTTAAGAATTTCTTGGCGCCCTCTAATGTCAGGACGACCCACAGTAATGCGGCGGTCAAAGCGTCCAGGACGTAAAAGTGCAGGGTCTAAGACATCATGGCGGTTCGTTGCGGCCATGACAATAATGCCAGAGTTAACGCCAAACCCATCCATTTCGACCAAGAGCTGGTTTAAGGTTTGTTCGCGCTCATCATGTCCACCGCCTAATCCTGTTCCGCGTTGTCGACCAACGGCGTCAAGCTCATCGATGAAAATAATACACGGTGCGTTTTGCTTTGCGGTTTTAAACATGTCACGCACTCGGCTAGCACCGACACCGACAAACATTTCCACAAAGTCAGAACCACTAATGCTATAAAACGGAACATCGGCTTCGCCTGCAACGGCACGGGCTAATAAGGTTTTACCTGTCCCTGGGGGTCCAACCAGTAAAACGCCTTTAGGTATACGCGCCCCAAGGGTAATATATTTTTTCGGATGCTTTAAGAAATCAATAATTTCGCTAAGTTCCTCACGTTCTTCATCCACACCGGCTACGTTTTTAAACGTCGTTGTTTTACCGCGATTGATTTTGGCACGACTTTTGCCAAAGTCAAAGGCACGGTTATTGCCACCGCTACTTCGTAAGAAGAAAGCGATGAAAACGACAATTAAAATAATCGGAAGCAAGATGATGAGAATATTCCAAAAACTATAAGAAGAACCTGGAATGTGTTTATAATCTAAGTCTTGCGCCGCCGCAATATTGCGCACGTCATCAAGCGACCCTTCAGTCGGTAAATAAACGGTATAAGGCGTACCATCCTCTAACGTTCCACTAAGCAAGAAAACGCCAGGATTAATTTCTCCTGAAACGGGTTCAGATTCAATGGAGGTTACATCACCGTCTTCAAGTTTTCGCATAAACTGTGAGTAAGTCAATTCACGTGGTTCATCATCGGGTTGGGTAAACATCCAAATAACAACAAAAACAAATAGTAAAATGACCATCATAACGATGACGTTTCCAACACGGTTAGCACGGTTCATGGGAGGTTTTGGTGGTGGCACGGGTTTTTTCTCTGGCATATTATTCACTCCTTGTTTGTGTAAACGTCAGGCTTAAGCAGTCCGACGTAAGGCAAATTACGATATTTTTCTTCAAAGTCAAGGCCATAGCCGACAACGAAAGCCTTAGGAATCGTCTTGCCAACGTATTTTGGTTTTAAATCAACAATGCGGCCTGAAGGTTTGTCCATTAAAGTTACAACTTCAACGCTTTTTGCACCACGGTATTCTAATAGCTCAACTACGGCTTTAATGGTACGGCCCGAATCGACAATGTCTTCAGTGATTAAGACATGGCGATCTTTTACCGGGGTGTCAAGGTCCATATCGATTTTAACATCACCACTAGAGGTAATGCCACCGTGATAACTCGAAACATTCATAAACGCGATTTCAAGATGAAAATCGAGTTCTTTAAGTAAATCTGACATGAATGGAACACAGCCCTTTAGCAACCCTAGTAATATGGGAAGCTTATCGTGATAATCACGGGTAATGGTTTGTCCGAGCGACGCGATAATGTCGCGTAATTCTTCCTGAGAAATCAACGTTTTTTCGATGTCTTTGTCGAGCATGCTGGCACCTCGCACACATAGATTTTACGGGTTTGTCCCGGTTGTTTTGCTTTTCCCATTTTTAAAAAAGGAACCCACAGCACTTCCTCGTCATTGGCCAATACGGTGAGTGTGTCCCGTTCGCTCGGCGGCACTTTGTTTTCAATGAATAAATCTTTGAGTTTTTTGTGGCCGTACGAACATAGCATTTTGTCCCCTTGACGCCGTGTTCTAAACACAAGCGGAAATACTGTTTCATTATACCATAGGGTATGACAATTTGAATACTTATGTACAATTTCTTCTTCACCAATTTCATACTGTTGATCTTCACGAACGCTCACGCGTCCAAAGGAATCGACACGAACATAAAAGTTCGCCGCTATTTGCGAGGATGATTTGCAGGTGAAACGCCCATATTCATAATGGAGTGTAATGGTGTCGGTAATTGGATGGGCGAAATTACCGCGGGCGGTTTCTAACTGTCGAATTAGTTCATCACTATGTACTTGAGAAAGATGTATCGTTTGGTCATAGCGTTTCATGAGCGTTGTGAGTAAACGCTGTTTTACCAACGGATTAAGCTTTTTAAAGCCATCAATCTCAATGGGTTCAGGATGTTTTTTTAAAAACTTTTGGACATGATCATCGAGCAATGTGTCTAGGTGTTTTGCGACCAAAGATGTGCGGATTAAAGCCGTTTCAATCTCTGGGTTTTCTTGTTTTAGTAACGGTAAAATTTTATGTCTAAACCGATTGCGGGTGTAACGGTCATCCCGGTTGGTGTGGTCTTCAAAATAGGTAATTTGGTTACGGTTGGCTACATCAATTAATGATTGTTTTTCAATGTTCAAAAAGGGTCTAATGTAACGCATGCCATCTATTGTGTTTTGTGTAGACATTCCTTGCCATGTGGTTAAAGGCGCCCCAGCAATGGCGCGCATTAAGATGGTTTCCACTTGGTCGTCTTTATGATGGCCCAAAGCGATTTGGTCGGTGCTATATTTTTGTGCACAGGCTTTGTAAAAACTTAAACGTTCTTGCCTAGCCGTATCATGAAAATTGTCGGCATCATCTAAAGAAAGCCGCGTGCTTTCAAACGCAACGCCTTCTTGTTTTGCGAATGCTTCTAAGGCACTAAGTTCTTCGTCTGATTCCGAACGTTTTCCATGGTGGACATGGGCAATTACAAGGGTAAATCCTTGCGCTTTTAAAACATGGTAAAGCACCGATGAGTCTACACCCCCACTCATCGCTACGATGATGGGGCGTTTGGGATCGAAAAGATTGTGCCATGGTATCGTTTCAAAGGGAATATCATGCATCCAATCACCCCGCCTTATTATATCACATATAACCCGTTGATTCGATGAAAAGGAGCCAAGGTTAGTTTATTGTGTGCTATAATGAAAATTAAGTATAAAACCCATTGTTTAATGGCATGATGAAGGAGACCGGTATGAAACCAACGTTAAAACTTAATGTAAGCAGCACCATGTTTATTGGATTCGGATTTTTTTCGATTTTGATGCTTTGGCAAATTTACAATACGTATGCACCACTGTTTTTAGGAAGATTATTGAGTGAAGCGGGAGAAATTGACAGTGCAGATGCGCCACTCGTTGGGTTTATTATGGCATTGGATAACTTATTTGCATTATTTATGTTACCGCTATTTGGGATGCTTTCAGACAAAACCAAAACACGGATTGGCAGAAGAATGCCTTATGTAATATTTGGCATGTTAGCTGCGGCACTCGCGTTTCCGTTTATTGCTGTTGCGTTTATCTTAAATAGTCTTGCAGGCGTTATTATTATGATGCTTGTTGTATTAATTATTATGAACGTATACCGGAGTCCAACCATTTCATTAATGCCTGATGTAACCCCAAAACCCTTGCGCTCAAGAGCAAATGGTATTATTAATTTAATTGGTTACACAGGGGCGATTATCGGTGGCGCATTGGTGATAGTGTTTGGTGAGAACCTCGATGAGCCTGTGCGCTTAGTGTATCCGTTTATTATCGTTAGTATCGTCATGGTTATTGCCATGATTGTGATGATTTGGCGCATCAAAGAAAACAAGTTGGTTTTTGAAGCGCAAGAAGCGCTTGAAATGGGTGAAAAGATGGCCAAAACCTTTGAAAGGCCAGAAGAAAATAAACCCCTTGGTAAATTAGATAAACGCAATATGATTATTATTTTACTTTCGGTATTTTTATGGTTTGCGGCATTCAATAGTATCGAAACCTTTTTGAGTTCTTACAGTGAAACGGTTTTAGATAACGTACGATTGGCTGGAACCATTACCATTGTGCTTGTGCTTTCATCGATGATTACATTTATTCCTGCTGGTTTATTAGCGGTAAAGATTGGACGAAAGATGTCCGTTGTCAGTGGTTTAGGTATTATGGGCATTGGGTTATTAATGGCGCTCGTCTTTCGTGAACCTAACGCAATCTTTTTCATCGGTATTTCATTGGCAGGGATTGGTTGGGCAACCATCAATGTTAACTCCTATCCAATGGTGGTAGAAATGTGTCATAAAAACAATGTAGGACGCTATACTGGATATTACTACACAAGTTCAATGTTAGCACAAACCTTCACACCAATCGTTGCTGGACTTTTTATTTCATGGTTTACGTATCAAGCGTTGTTCCCATACGCGTTCATCCTTGTACTAGCAACATTCTTCATATTTATGTTGGTGAAAGAGCGAAAACGTGGTCCAATTGAAGTGAAAACAGGTCTTGACGCCTTTGATGTAGATTTAGATTGAGGTGTGGTCATGAAAACGATTATTCTTGCAAGTGCATCATTGAGAAGACAGGAATTGTTTCATCTATTAGGGTATCCTTTTACGGTGGCTGAACCAACCGTTGATGAACCATTTTTTGATCATGAAACTCCGCAAGAAACCGCTAAACGTCTTGCGTATGACAAGGCAAAAGATATTTTTGCACGTTATCCAGACGCCATTGTGATTGGATGCGATACGATTGTGGCGGTTGATGGGCGCATGCTTGGAAAGCCAACGGATGCTTTAGACGCTAAGCGCATGCTATCGATGCTCGCTGATAAATCACATACTGTTGTAACAGGTTGTTGTTTGATGCATCGCGATGATACAGTTAGGTTCTTTAGCGAAGCGAAGGTTACTTTTGATCAGTTGTCAGATCGCGAAATACAGGCTTATATAGATTCTGAAGAACCTTTTGGTAAAGCAGGTGGTTATGCCATCCAAGGTGAAGCGGCAAAATTCATCAAAAACATTGAAGGTGATTATTACGCTGTTATGGGTTTACCAGTACATAAGCTTTATCGAACCTTACAAACGCTGTCTTAGTTGATAGCGTTTTTTTTATGGTTTCATCCTAGGTGGTTTCCCTTTTTGTGCAATTTGATGTAAAATACATGTATATCAACTTTCTTAGCATGCATTGATGTTGAGTCAATGATATGATAAATACGAACATGGAGGGTGCGACATGTTTAAACTTAAAGTGTCAAGGCACCAACGGGCTCGACTAAAACAGGCACTAAAAATCGTTGATTCAAAGAAATACGATTACGTGCTGACAGACGACCCGAACCAAACCGAACCCGACAAAATTAATATTGTGTTCTCACCCGATAATATTGAGCAAGTTCGCAAAATGCTCGATGCGATTGTTAAGGGTGTGGATACTTACATCACAGGGTATGATGAAGTCGGGCAGAAAAATATTGAAGCGCGACAAGTCCACTATTTTATCGTTGAAGCTGACGAAGTGTGGGCAGTTTTAAACTCGGCGCGCTTTTCTGTAAAAGTGAAACTGTATGAACTTGAGGCATTATTAGAAGATAAGTACTTTATTCGTGTTAGTAAATACGCGCTTGTTAACATCAATAAGATTGATTACATCAAACCAGCGCTTAATTCTAAATTAACACTCATCATGAAAAACAAAGACGACGTAGAAGTGAATCGTCATTATTACAAAAGGTTTAAAGAAACATTGCGTATTTAGGAGGGTTGTCCGTGAGTGTTTTCAGGTACGCAGGAGAATTTATCCTGTTTAATTTCTTAACATTGAGCATTATTGCCGTTTCAACGGTGTTGTTTATCTATTTTGCACAGAAGGTTTACCGCGAACTGCGGTTTAATAAACGGCTGAAGTTGTTTCAGGCTATGCGCCGTGGGGTACCGCTAAAAATGCGTACGAAACGCATTGCGGTGTCTATGGTTATGGTCGCATTGCCCGTTGTTATTTTGGTGTCATTTTTACAAGTGTCAATACCACCTAGTTTACAATATGACCATTATCGAACCAATATAACAAGTGCAAACGATATGATGCAAATTTATGAACATCATATGGCGCGAACGGAAGCGTTTGATGGTGCTTCTATCACGGAAGCTGAACGCATGCCATTGTTGCCAATCAGTCATCAGAGTGCCCATCATCCAGCTCGTGAAGATGCGATGCCACGCCAACAACTTGATGTTGTCAAAGTTGATCAAAATTTCTTGTATGTGTTAAATACCGATCGATTAAGCATAATTGATATCAAAGCGGATATGTGGGACCAAGACAATGAGGCGTCTGTTCACAAGACCATTCATTTCAATGGTAATGATACAGAGCGTTTTGAACCAGTTGAGTTTTATCTTGAAGACAATCTCGTTATTGTCGTGGGTAAGATTGTTGAACCACCAAATATCGGCATGACAAGCTTTGAATCATCAAGTAGACAAGGTGACGCTACACTGGTAAAAGTCTTTGACGCCAATCAAAATTTTGAGCGGGTTGAGACCTACCGTATCAACGGTGACCTTGATACAACGATAAAAAACGGTCGCCGGGTATTGCTTACCCTTAAACAACCGATTGATTTTCATGAGACAAGTGAACTTAATGATTTATTACCGCGCGTTATAAACAGTTCGCAAACCTTTGCGAGTGACTACGATGATCTCATTTATATTGAAGGGACTAAACCGAACGGCTTATTGACCTTTGTGTCGATTGATGTTGTTAATGGTGATGTTGATAAAAGCGTATTCTTTGGTGATCTTAGAAGCGTTGTGCATACCGCAGGATCATCGATTTATATTGTCGCGAATAGTCATCGTTTTAAAGACAGCACTGATATGTTTGTTGTCCCTGAACCCATCCTTGAAACAAGGACGGCTGTTACACGTTTATCGCACAACTCTAGTGGTATACATTACAGAGCAACTGAGATGGCACCTGGTACGTTATGGCAAAGCAATGCAATTCACGAACACGCAGGGCGTTTTCGCATCATTACGCAGATTGTCAATGGTGATGAGATTGCTTATCGGTTGAATATATTTGATAATCGGATGGTTTTAAAGCGTTCAATTTCAGACATAGCACAAGCAAGTGCTACATTAGAGTTTGTCCGCTTTTACCAACAGTTTGTTTATGTTGGAAGCAGTGATGACGATACCCCACTTCATGTCGTAGATACTGCAGATTTAGACAATATCGATATTACACCGCACGAACCAATGAATGGGTTCTCTACGATATTGCACCATATTAGTGACGATAAAATTATCGGAATCGGGTTCTTTAACGCCCCAAATAGTCGTGCCATTGGCGGCATTACATTGAGTATGTATGATGCAAGCGATAAAGACTACCCAACGGTTGTGGCTACTGAAACCATCGCATTTAAATCGCATGAAACAAGCGATCTTATTGATAGTCC
>PWME01000228.1 GCA_003559235.1 Mollicutes bacterium
AGCGCAAACGCTTGTGGATCATGCCCTAATGCATACTCAAATACAATGCCATCAACACGAACAATTTCACCCACGCGTGCATGTAAATCAAGCGCAACCCCTTCATCAGAAACCCGTATATAAACAACCTCATCTCCGACAACCAAACGATAGGTATAAGGGAAAACATTGGGTTGTTCTAATAACCCTTCTAAGGTTGTATAAACCGCCAAATCATTTGTTTCAAAATACACATCTAATGCATCAATATCAAGGTCAACACTTTCTAGCGTGTAAGCAACATCGCTATCAATAACAGCTACGATTCCAGCCAAATCAGCGGTTAATATTGGCTTGTCTTGAAAACTCGTCCATACATCGATGACAAGGTGCTGCCCAACATCAATGAACAAACTATCATCCAAAAACTGTACCCCAATCATCCCGGTATCATCTTTTATTACAAAGTATTGATAACCCACCGCAACCACTATCCCTTCAAATGTTAGGGAACTACTTTGCGCTGCATTTCCAATCGGTGTAATAGGGATTGGGTCAACCCGGAGTGGCATGGTAAATGTGCGACTGCTTTCATTGCGTTCTAGTGTTACCGCAAAATCAATAAATGTTGTTTCACGTACAAAGCCAAAGGCACTCTCTTCATCATCAAACACCTCAGCATATTCTCCAGTTGCTTCATAGGATAATGCTGTATCAAATGCGAGGGCTACATCAAGCAACTGCAAAGGTTGTCCTACAAAGAACGTTTCATCATTATAAAGATTGATCAGTGCTTCTTCTATTAAGTTAAGCAACGCTTCATCATCTAAAGGTGAAGCTTCTACTGTTTCAATTGCCTCTACATAAAATAAAACATGATCAAAAACTGGTACTTCCGGTAACAATACAACACCCATTGATAGTAGTGGTGAACTTAAACAATCAAAGGTTTCATCATACGCACCACTAAATGAAACATTGAATAAAAGGTAGTTTATGCCATTATGAACATCTAGTAATCCTATTGAGTATGCTTCTTCTGTGAATAAAGCATCTTCCACCACAAACGCACGATACCAGTTTGCTGGGTCACTGCGGTCAATGTCATTCAAAGCCGCAATTGACACAGTTTCATACTCAAATTCAACCGCTTCAACTCCGTGTTCTTCAATGTTTTCAACGGTATAAACGTACGGAATAGCACCATCAAAATCAATCATTGCATCAAAAGATACGATGGCGCCAACATCGAAGGTTTCTGAGGTTTGAACCGCTAAGGTCCCACTATCATCACGCACGAACGTAAATGTGAATCCTTCATCAGGAAATGGTGTTGAATAAATAACATGCACATCTTCTAACCTAGCTTCCCTGATTTCTGCCACACGAATATCATCAATAGAGAAACTTTCTTGGGTTACATCAATAAACCGTCCATAAAGGGTTGATGATTCTGAAGGCATTGTGTTCGCATCAAACGGTGTTGTCAAGGTTTGATCTATATACCACCCTGCAAACACATGATTTACAACTTCTGGACTTGGAAGTGTTAAGTGTGCCCCAAAGGGTAAGGTTAAATCTTCAACCATAACCAAATCATCTGTCGCAAACGATAGGGTAAAAATCGCTGCTTCATAGACAGCATAAAGGGTTGTGCTTGCTTCTAACACATAAGGGGCATCAATTGATTCACCACTGCCTTTCATCCATCCAATAAAAATTAACCCTTCTATCTCAGGCACCGAAGGAGCCGTTAATGGTTCGCCTTTGCGAACCGTTTCTGTTTGAATCGTTTCGCCTTCAACTTCCCAATTCACTTGAATTAGTTCAGTCCATCCTGCATAAACAATAATAGCATCCCCAGGTTCTAACGCTTCAACATCAAACAAAGTGGTTAATCCTTCATCAATAAACCACCCATCAAAAGCGTATCCTTCACGTTCTGATTCAAGTATAACCGGTATCGTTTCATCACCTAACCATTCCAAAGGATTCACCGGGCTTCCGCCCCGTGCATCAAATGATACAACAATCGGTTCCACACCATCATCTTCAATCGTTTCATCGTTACCACATGCCACCAACACAAGCA
The DNA here is from genome assembly GCA_003559235.1 of Mollicutes bacterium. Classification (GTDB taxonomy): domain Bacteria; phylum Bacillota_I; class Bacilli_A; order Izemoplasmatales; family Izemoplasmataceae; genus PWME01. The sequence continues at coordinate 2,072 of PWME01000228.1, forward strand.
TCACAAGCACCATTAAAGCAATCAGTCTCTTCATGAATACCCTCCCAAAAAAGCTTTTTAATGGCTTAATTATATGTTTAATTATTTTGAACTTCAAACAATATGCAACGCAATCCATTGTAATATTCATTGTTCAAGCAATCGTCTCATGCTATAGTAATTATGAATAGCAAAACAAGGAGGAAGACCATGTTTAGACGTCTATTAATTGTCTTTATGTTACTCATTATTGTTGGGTGTAACGGCATTGATGAACCCGCTGAAGACATTATTGTGGGGGAGGTTACTGTAACCTTTGATGGGGCACGCTTTTTAGATGATACGTTATTTCAAGAAGCGCCCGAAGGCAAACAATGGTTAGCCGTTGACCTTACGCTTGAAAACACTGGGTCACAAAGTCAAACGATTACCGCGTCATTAATGTTTACGTTAGAAAATCAAGATGGTATCACCTATGAACACGATCAGTTTGCGCCTGATGCGCAAGCGCTTGATGGGTCGTTATCGTCAGGGTCAACCGTATCTGGTCCCCTAACCTATGCCATAGAAAAAAACGACACCGCGTGGACGATGACGTTTGTGCTTGTGCCTGGAACGCCTGAATCAGACAGTTTTTCGTTTACACTAGATGATGTTGAATAAGGTTACTTTAATAAGCCAACCGCCAATAAAAATGCGATGAACGTCGCTGCCAAAGAACCGAGTAACCCTTCTCCCATCGACCAATCAATTGAAGCACTTGATTCAACCCCGAGGATGGTATACTCAATAACAACATGATTTGGTACCATAATACCCATAATGATTGCCGCACCAAACAGCAAACACGCGACTGGGGCGGTTTTTCTATGCACCATAATGAAAAGCCCACCGATAAGTGGTAGCACATAAACCGCACTGACAAGCCATGAAAATGGCAATTTCGCTTCAGCAATGGCACCAAGATCAAACGGATCGACATTTACAATCGTTCCACCAATCGCTACTTCATAGCCATCAATTGAAACCGAGTTATAAGTCAAAGCGGGTAAAAGCGCAAACAAAAACGCTGCCAAACTCGCCGCAAGAATTAAATAAGGAACCGATTTTGCGTCTTTCCACATCGAGCATGCTCCTAACGTTTAAGAAATTGCGTCTCTTTTTTTACCAATTAACAAGAAAATACTTCTTATATCGGGATCAACTTGTCCATATAAGATAAAAATAAGCATTTCTTCAATAAACCCAATAATGAAGATGATCAATATCAACATGACATACCATGTCGTATTCATGAAATGTGATAATATAACCAGCATAAATACATTAACTGCATTTAATCTTAGTATTTGTGTATGCATCATCACAGGCTTTTTACACCGCCAGGTCGAGACGATAAAAGAAACCAATAAAACCCCTAAAAATGCGACCAAAAACAAAATATTTGGCATAAGATAAGCGGCGTAAAGCATGTAGAAAAACCATGCCGTAGACAAATAAAAGAATAAATCGGCGATGGAATCAAGCCGTTTTCCAACGGATGATACAACCTTAAATTTTCGTGCGATAAGCCCATCAAAATAATCCGTTGAACCAAGGATAATAAACGTTATTAAAAAGGCTAATCGCATATCAAAAATCACAAAAATGTATAATAACGGCAAGAATACAATACGAGACAATGAAAGAATGTTCGGCACATTTAACCATGATTTATCCATGTCGTAATCTCCTTATAAAATAACAAAAAGGGAGTCTCCCTCAAAAAAAGTATAGCACACGGCAAGAAAACTTGCACCTGATATTCTTAAGATAGACCAATCCTCGCGATTGGTCAAATATGCTTTAACATATCACGTGTCACTCCGCTATGCTATAATGGAATAAAAATCAAATTAGGATGATTTGTATGCGTAGAAGAAATGTCGTTATCCTTGTATTCATAACCGTTTTATTACTTTGGACATTGATTGCCATCTTACCAAGAGGTCAAAAAGTCCCTGGTGATAACCCCTTTCGGCGCGATGGCGATTTTCCCCATATTATTGCGCATGGTGGTGGCAACATGGAGTTTCCTGATAATACCTTAGAAGCCTTTTACAACGCTTATCACGTTGATTCCGACATTATCTTTGAAACCGATGTGGTTTTAACCAAAGATGATGTCGTGATATTAAGTCACGACCGAACTTTAGATCGTAAGACAGACTTAGGCAATGAAAGTTATGCCCATGAAATTACTTACGAAGAACTCGTTGAAGACGAATGGAATTTCGGGTTTGAAAACCCGATTGATCGTCCTAATGGGTATAAAATCAGCGATACCCTTGTTCCTTACACAAACTATGCAGGTGAAGAAGTCACACCGCTTGATGTTGAATACCCTGAAGGCGTTAGCCCGCGGCATGACACGAAATATTTGGTCACCACATTAGAGGATTTAATTACCAAATTCCCAACCCAGCGCATCATCGTTGAAATTAAACCTTATGGCGATTTAGGCGTAAAAACAACCGATGCAGTACTTGCGTTAATGGATCAATACGATGACACACTAAACACGTATGAACGTATTAGTTTAGCATCGTTTCACCGCAGTATTTTTGACTATTTTGTGGAATTAAAAGCCACCTCACATCCTGATCTACTCTTTTCACCGCAAACCGCCGATGCGGCGAAATTTTATGCGCTGTTTACGTTCCGGCTTGACCTTTTTTACACAACGGACGTTGGTTCATTTCAGTTTCCTCTAACACAGTATAACTTAAACCTTGCAAGTGAGGAACTTGTGAATACAGCGCATCGTCATAATATCGCTGTGCATTATTGGACGATTAATGATGAAGATGACATGAGAAAGCTTATAGAGATCGGTGCAGATGGCATTGTGACTGATCGGTTACGGTTACTAAAATCGATTATTGATGAAAAGGCCCAAGAATAAAATAATCCGTCGCTTCTTACCAAAGCGACGGAATTTTTTTATGCGTTTTTAATTTTAATATCGCCGCTCACGCTTTTTTTGCGTAATACCTCAATGGGTTTATCTTCAGTATTTTTAATGACAATATCACCACTAACCGATTTAAGGGCAACCTTCTTTGGATAAAATTCATTGCCTTTAACATCGCCACTGACGCTGCTTACATAGCACGTGTCACAGCTGACCTCACGAATCGCGATGTTGCCACTTACTGTACTCATTTCTAAGGTTTCTTCAAGGTTTATTGACGCAACAGATGCATTTCCGCTAATCATACTAAATTTCACATTGCTTGCGGTAGTTGCTTTCATGTCGAGATCGCCACTAACACCATTGATGCGAACGTTGCCTAATTTATCACCACGAATCGTTATGTCACCACTTGTTGTTTTCACGTTCATTAATACAACATCAAGGTCTTTCACCATCATATCGCCACTTACGCTATGGTGTTTAATGCGTTCTACATTAATGCTTTTTGGAACTTTAATAAGAAATTCTGTGTTGCGTTTACCGCTTTTAAAAGCACCCATGAAGGACCCTAATACGCCAGACGTATTAAGATTCTCAAGCCGCAATATATTTTCTTTAAAACTTACCTCATAATCAGCTGCATTGCCATTTTTAATCGTTACAACAAGCTGTTCATCATCTGTCTTAGTATACCGGATGGTTTCATGTGTGCATCGTACATGCATTTCAAAAGCTTTTTCGTCGTCAACATCATAGCGGCCAATTTCCGTCTCTTTTTGCGGCGATGCAGTGTCTTCGGCTGATTTTTCTGGTTTTTCCTTAGGGCTTCCAAGCGCTGCGGCCAAAGTGCTAACCTCACCAAACTTGTCTTCAATGTTTTTAGGATCTAAGCCTTCTTCTAATGCGTTTTCAATCATATCACGATAATCATTCACGATGTCTTCAATTTCAATTGTCGTTAATGATGTCTTTTTCAGTGCGTCTCGCAAATCGTTTAAATATTTGTTCAATTTTCTTTCCTCCTCGATCAATAATATGGTAAACCCCACCAATAAACTCATCCCATGTTTCTCTTTGTTTTACATAATGTTCGAAGCCTTTTTGTGTCATCGTGTAATATTTCCGTGGTGCGCCTGATGATGACGATTTTAAATACGTTGTAAAGCGGCCTTCTTTCGTCAAGCGACGCAAGATTGGATATATGGTGTTTTCACTAACATCCACAACCAATGATAGTTCACGAATGATTTCATAGCCATAATGATCGCGTTCTGCAAGCATCGACATGACGCATAATTCTAAAATGCCACGTTTAAACTGTGCATCCATAGCATCACCTCTATACCAATTATAACACAGTACTGTGCGTTACACAATACTAATATTGTTAAGAGTATTAAGATTCATGAGGAGGCAAAACGACCCTTTAAGCATTAAAAAAGGCATGGCAACCATTCCTTTTGATTACCTCTGCCTTTTTGTCTGTATATTATAAAAGCCCTGCGCCTCGAAACAATACGACAATGACAAAGATACTAATCACCGCTAAACCAGTTGTCCAAATAACGAGTTGACTCGCTAGTTCATCATCGCCACCGAGTTCCTTGGTTACAGCCACACTCGATACGGCAATGGGTGATGCAAACACAGCAATCAAGGCGGCCCAAGCATTGGTAAAATCTATTGTGTTACGTAATAAATACGCTGAACCTAACACAATCGTTGGCACAAAGACCATTCTCGCGACAACCCCATAAATGAGCGGCTCTCTTAATACTTTCACGCGCTTTAACCGAAATTGCCCACCAACCGCAATTAAAGCCATCGGCGTTGCCGTCATGGCAATCATGTCTAAAGTATCCGCAACAACTGGGATTCCACCAATAACGTCACTTGTCGTCGCATTGAATAAAAGTACGATTAAACCCGCAAAAATAGCAAGCATTAATGGATTTTTCATCGTTGTTTTCATTAAATCTGTAAACATAAAAGGATTAACTTGACTCTCTTTTTGAAATACCTTGAATGTCACAATGGATAGAAAATTGGCAATTGGAACCATAAAGGCATTAAGAATCGCTAAGATTGCCAATGCCTCTACCCCACCTAAGCGTGAGGCGAGCGGAATCCCTATTAACATAAAATTCCCACGATAAAAAGCTTGCATGACAACGGGTTTATACGGTTTTCGCATCACTTTTTGTGCGACAAATAGTAACCCGAGTAATGTAATCACCAAAAGCATTGCGACCGTAAATACAATAACCCCCCATTCAATTTCCCGAACATCATCAATATCGATGATTGTCACAAAAATAAGAACAGGCAGCGCAACATAAAAAATGTAACGGTTTAAATGTTCGATAAACGTTTTACTAAAAAAACCGCGTACGCTAAGCACATACCCGATTAACGCCACGAATAATAGCGGTGCCAAAGCATTTACGGCAAACAATAAGCTATCC
>PWME01000088.1 GCA_003559235.1 Mollicutes bacterium
ATCGGAGTAATTTGATTGACTGCATCGAATATTTTAAACAGTTCTCCATCTTGAATAACACGCCCATCTTCATCGAACCATTCAACTGAATCTGGAACAACGATAAGGTCAAGTTCTTCCATTTCAAGTGCACCTGTAAGGACATTAATAACAGCAAGTGAGATTAAACGTGATTCAATGAATGTGGTAAAGTTGACGTCTTCTAACAATCCAAGTAATGCAAAGGGGTCGCCTTCTTGAACATCGCCAAAAGTTATCCCAGTGCGTACAACACTGTTTAAGATTTGTCCTAAGACACGGTATTCAGCTTCCCAATCCAAATCTATGGGAATGGTAATGACGGCTTGAATATCGGCAGCCGCTTCACGTAAAACCGATTCAAGCGCAACATAGGACATCAATGTCATCAGCTCAGAATCAGCCAATGCATCAAATAATGCCTCAACTTGATCGCCATCAAGGGTTGCCGTTTCTAACTCGAAATCATCTTCAAAGAAACTGACGTAATGTAAAATGCTTACAGCAAAATACGCAATTTCGCCAAGCTGAAGAATCTCTGACTCCCAATCGAGCGCATAAAGCTCATTACGTTCAACACTAATGTCAACGTCAAAATAATCGGCAGCAACTTCGACACCGAGTGGCATGACGCGTTGCATTAAGTCAGATTGAGAAAAAATATGCAAAACAGCCCGTACTTCAGAGGGCTTAAGATTCGATAGATTATTCGTTTCATTAAATTCCGAGTTCAAAATGACACCAGCCGCATCGGCAATGAACCCAATTTCTTTTCGCAATGCAATGTCAGCACCACGGTAATCAAATGAGAACACCCTATCAAACAAATAGAGATTAAATGGTGTCTCATGATCTGTAACCGGATCCTTAACGTTTGGCATTCCGGCTAAACGGCTGTAAAGTGTATCTTCAAAACTATCAGCCATATGCACTAATCCATCAAAAAGGTCTTCGAATTCACCGAGATCAACAAGCGGCCCTTCAGCAGATCCTGTTTCAGATAGCTGAACAAACTCGTTCGTCTCTTCGTCAAAGACTAAGTTGTTGTCGGCGGGATTGTTGATGGCATCAAGACTGCCGACAATATTCATTAAGCCACCTACGATTACCAGTAAAACATAAACCGTAAGCGCACCATTTAACACCCCAACAAGCGCACCAAAACCACGCTTTGCAGGTGTTTTCTTTTCGCCTTTTAAGAATAAGTAGCCAATAAGTTTAAGCGCAAGTCTGTAAAGCACCCATATTACGGTGAAATACAAAATCGCATAAACAATTTTAACCACGAATAAACCAATACCCGTTACCAATGCTATCATCTCAGCACTTGTAAGAGATGCACTCAAGTAATCTCCTAAAAACGCATCAAGTGCGATGGGTACTGCTTCTTGTAAACTTCGTGCTGAAGCCAGTTCACTCGATACGTTCGAGAGAATAGATCCAAGCCCGATAATGTTCATGGTCCAAATCTGGTTTGCGACCGCATTTACGGTCAAAATGAAGAATGAGAAAAAAACCAGTTTAATGATGAATAGAAATACGGACCTCCTTAGTCCACGCATGAAACCGAACAGTACTGCAAACGCAATGATTAGAGTAAACAAAAAGTTGAATAATAGCGCAAAATTGATTCCGGTCATTAAAATCATCCCTTTACTAGTTTTTTAATATCTTTATAGAGCAAATTTACTCCTTCATTATAAACCATTTTTCGGCAAAATTAAATATGAAATGCGAAATGGAAGGGGTGAACTGCAAATCAAACAACAAATTCACCATTATTTTGGAATTTTTTTTCATAAAACATCCGTTATTAGAAACCGTCATTTCCATGAATATCTTGACGCAAATTATGCGTGTTTTGAGTATAAATACTTATTTTTCAAAATAGGGATAGAATACGCTTTCCCACTTTTTTCTTTCATTTCTTTTTCATCATAAAAGCCCCCTTGAAAAATTTTTGAATTTTTGTGTTTTTGTTGTTGACAAGGTCATAAATTCATCATCATTTTTGCCTAATATGAACATGTGTCATCTGGTTCAAATCACAAAGCACAAAAAAACACACCCGAAGATGTGTTTTACGAATGGATATATTCATTGAGTAATTCGTGTGTTTTAGCATGATGCCATGCCATGATAATCTTTCCTTCTTCAAAATGTAATAATAAGTAACTTGCTTCAGTTTGCATCCGTGGTTTATTAACAGCGCCAGGGTTTGCAATAACAATATTTTTTATCACCTTACAATCTGCAACATGTGTGTGTCCATATAAAACAACATTTACGTGTTTATCCATCGCTTGTTCATACAACCGTTCAATCCCGCTTCTTACGTTGTGTTTATGACCATGAACAAACCAAAATGCATAGCCGAAAAGTTTCATATGATGCTCATTGGCAATTCCCGCGTCAAAAGGGTAATTCCCCTTTATGGCGATAATTTCATGCGCCTCTAAAAACTTAGACTTTAATTCTGTATCGCCAAGACTAATTTTGTATTCAGCGTCTTGATGATGATTTAAAATCCCAAGCAACGTGTTTTTATCTCTGTGAACATCGCTAAAAACTAGCACTTTCATCTAGCCAATCCCCTTTACAGTTAATGCATTTCAAGATCAAGTGTAATCGCACCATCGCGTATCTCAATCATTCGATCGGTTCTTTCAGCGACCTTTTTATCGTGTGTAATCACAATAAACGTGGTGCCGAATCGACGATTGATATCTCTTAACAATTTATAAACTTGTTCTGTAGAATCAGTATCAAGCGCTCCGGTTGGTTCATCGGCTAAAATTATTTTGGGCCGATTAATCAGTGCGCGGGCGATGGCAGTTCTTTGTTGTTGACCACCGCTCATTTCATTTGCTAAGTTATCTTTTACCGCTTCTAACCCGACAAATTTAATCAAATCATTTGCGTGTTCTTGTACCGATTTGGGAAGCTGTCGATGGGTTATTCGGTAGGGCATCACAATATTTTCATAAGCGGTAAACTCTGGCAGTAAATAATGATGTTGAAAAACAAACCCTATTGATGTATTGCGAAGTTTTGCAAGATCACGCTTTTTTAATGAGGCGACATCTTTTCCGAATATTTCAACTTTGCCTTCTGATGGGCGATCCAATGTGCCAATGATATTTAACAATGTGCTTTTGCCACTGCCGCTTTGCCCCACTATTGAAACAAATGACTTGGCTTCAATACTTAAATTAATGCCATGCAAGACTTCTGTTTTAATCGTTGTGCCGTATGTTTTTCTGATGTTTTCTAACTTGAGGGCGATTTCAACCATTGCGAATCACCTCAATTACACTTAATCTTGCACTTCTGCGCGCCGGTATTAATGACGCAATCATACTTGCTAAAACTGCGATAAAGGCACTAAAGATGACCATTTCAATGCGAACAATGATTTCTAAAATCGGTGTGCCATCAGGGTTTAACGCAAACATTGTAAATCCCGTTGACAACGCAATCCCAATAATAACCCCAAACACCGCGCCAAGCAAACCTAAAATAATTCCTTGGAAAAGAAAAATCAAACTGGATTGTTGATCCGTTGCCCCCATTGCTTTTAAAATGCCAAGCTGTGAAGACTTTTGCATGACCGATATCGCAAGCACACTCGCAATACCAAGCACAACACTTACCAAAACAAACGCTTGAATCATAATCCCAGATATACTTTGTCCTTCTAAACCGCTTAACAATTCTTGATTCGATTGTTGCCATTCTTCAACGCGGTAATTGTCGCCAAGTTTTGTTTGCAATGCACTTGCAATGGCATCCGACATAAACACATCTGAAACTTGGAATTCAATTGCGTCAACTCCATGGGTTTCTAACAAGCTTTGACCCGCAGTCAATGATGCAACAACCCAACGAGTATTAACTTGCGCACTTCCAAAATCAAATATACCAGAGACCGTATACGTCTCATTAGCTGGAGGGAACCCACTCGGTACCGTGACATCGATGGGATCACCAACTGAAACCTCTAAAAACGAAGCCAACGTAACCCCAATGATTACTTCATCATTTGAACTTGGTAAATTTCCATCCACAAGCTTTTCATCAAACTGATATATAGCATTGGCATCATCAAAGATTACACCTCGAAAAAGTACTGGATCAGTTGTGTCACCACTATCAATAAAAGCACTGCCTGATTCAATAACGCGGGACGCTGCGATAATACGCTCATCAGTGCTGATAATATTTGCCAATAAGGTCTCATCAGCTTCAAAGCGTTCATTACGCTTTTCATCAAGCACGGTTATGTGCGCACTATTGCCGATTGTTGTATCAATTAAATCTTCTTGCAAGCCAGTGATTAAAGCCCCTACAAATACAAGCACCCCAACACCAATCGCGATACCAGATGCAATAAAGAAGGTTTGTAAACGACTTTTTAAAAGAAATCGCACTGCAACATTTAATGTGAACACGTCAATCCCTCACTTTCAATTAGTTGAGTGATGGACGCACTGTTTTCAATCACACCATCTAATGCCATTTTTGAGCGATTGCGTAATACCCCTCGACCAGCCCCAAATATTTTGAGATTTGGGTGCTGAGACCGCAAGGTTTCAACAACCTTTTTTAGTTCAAGCAAATTATAAGCATTCGTTACACTTAAGACAAGGTAATCAACATCCATTGCTTGAAGCGCAATTTCTAGGGTTTCACGCGGGGTATCCGCACCCACATACGTGGTTTTAAAACCAAAATATGCAAACATATTCGCACCGACAACCGCCCCCAGTTCATGGGTCTCATCTTTAGGACACGCTATTAATACATGCGGTTGAGGGGCTAACTTGCAAGCCCACTTAGAAACGTACAGAGATGTCATTTCGACTAAGCCACGTACGATACCACTCATTTGATGCTCGAGCCATACGCAGGCATAATCGTCTTCCGCACAATCAATCTTGTTCAATATTGATGGAATGACTTCTTCATAAAATGTTAAGATCTTATTGTTTGAATCCAACCATTTTTCAACTAGTAAAAATGCACCTGATCTGTCATTGTTTGATAATGCATCTTCTAGTTTTGTTATAAATGATTTCATGGGCCCTCCCTAAAAGGTTAATCCTGCATTTCTAAAAATCGCACGACTTTTTTTAACGCATTAGCACGGTGAGAAATTCGGTTCTTCTCAGAAGTATTTAACTCAGCCAATGTTTTTGTATACCCTGCTGGAATAAACAATGGATCATATCCAAATCCGTTGTCTCCTTCGCGTTGTGTATGGATATAACCATCTAAATACCCTTCAAAAAACCGTGTTGAACCATCTTTGTCTAAAAGCACAATAACCGTAACAAATCGCGCCCGTCGATCGCGTTCATTTTCCATGCGTTTAAGTAGTAGTGTATTGTTAGACTCATCGGTCGCATCATCAGAGAAGCGCTTAGAATGAATACCGGGTTTTTTGCCGAGGGCATCTACTTCTAACCCCGAATCATCCGCAATAATCATTTCTCCAACAACATTGCGTAAAGCCTTTGCTTTAATTAATGCATTATCGCGAAACGTATTACCTGTTTCAACAATTGGCGCAACATCAAAGTCAGACATTGTAAATAATTCGAACCCTAGCGGTTCAAGCAGCATCTCATATTCTTGAAGCTTGCCTTGGTTTTCTGTCGCGATGACGGCTTTACGTTTTTTCATCATGGCCTCCGATTGAACAACTATTTTTCACACCATGCAGAAAACTTTTCTAAGTCAGTGTTTTTGCCAACTAATAATAATTGATCTTGTTCGGTAAATACTTCATCGGGTGATGGAATAATAACATCATCCCCCCGTTTTATGGCTACAATATTTATATCATATTTCGCGCGTAAATCGAGATTAACAACCGTATAGCCAACCAGTTTACTCGAAGACTCAATGACAATAAAACTATAATGTTCGTTTAAATCATAAAATTCAAGAATGTTGTTTGTCACAATTTTATGGGCCAATCGTCTTCCAGTGACCCGTTCAGGTTGAATAACCTCATCGGCACCTAAACGTCTAACAACTTTTTCATGGTATTCATTTTGAACTTTGACAGTTATTTTTTTAATCCCAAGTTCTTTTAAAATGAGCGTGGTTAAAATACTATCTTCAATGTCTTTACCAATCGCAACAATAACGTGATCAATGCTTTGAATACCGATATCTTTCAGTGCTGATTCGTCTGATGTATCAACAACAGCGACATGGCTAGCCGTTTTTGCCATTTTATCTACACGTTCGCTATTACGGTCTAATGCAAGCACTTCAAAACCGCCTTTTGTGAGTTCTTCAACGACACTTGTGCCAAAGCGCCCTAGGCCGATTACCGCAAAAGTTTTTTTTGCCATTTTGTTTCACCTTCAATCTTTTCTTTTAACTTGCTATAATCATACCACATACGGATATGTTGTTAAAGTATCATAGCTTTGTAACTTAAAGATACAATAAGACCAAAATATGCTATAATCGTATGAGGAGGGATTATTATGACCAAAACAACGAAGCCTGTAACGAACTTTGGCGTCATTCTTATTTATCTTGCAGTGTTTGGAGTCTTTATTTTTTTACAAGTATTTGCGGTTCTTTTTTTTGACCTTACCGCAATTGATTTAACCGAAGCCAATGTCCAAACATTTGGGGCAATTACAACATTGTTTATGTACATTACGATGACTGTTTTGTTAATCTACTATTTGAGAATATATTTACTAAAAAATCAGCTGCCTATATTCTTTCAACGCATTCACTTTAGTATTTCACTCATTTTTCTTGGTTTGTTTTTAATGTTTATGACAAGCTTACTTGCCGGTGCTTTTATGCAAGCCATCGGAATCGATGGCGTTTCAGATAATCAAGCAGCGATTGAGGCAATGCTTGGGGCTGGTTGGTATACCGTGTTAATGGTTTTTATATTCAGTGTATTTTTAGCCCCAATCGTTGAAGAACTTGTTTTTCGCAAAGCCATTTTCGGACTCGTAACGGAGAAGACTGGGAATCTTGCGGCAATATTTATTAGTGCTTTATTCTTTGCGTTAATCCATGTTATAACGGATCCGATTATGATATTGAGTTACTTTCCATTAGGCCTCGTACTCGGATTCATGTATTATTATTCTGGTAAGGTTATTTTGGTTCCTATTTTTATGCATTTTGGCTGGAACTTGTTTGCCATAACGGTTGCTCTATTGGTATCATAAAGGCATAAGAATTGTACATTATAGTTGTTATAAACCGACGCGCTTAAGCATTTGTCACGCTATAAAGCTGACTATTGCTAACGCATTGGTTTTTTTATTAGATATCAAATAATTGCGCAAATCGCTGATCACACTTTTTTTCAATTAATGTGCGACA
>PWME01000046.1 GCA_003559235.1 Mollicutes bacterium
AACGCGTTGCAGCAATACTTGCATTATTTCATCAACCTTTCAATACTGATGACGTCGGATATTTTATTGACATTACGCATCACGTTTTCTAACTCTATTTTGTCGCGAACACCGACTTTCAGTTTAATAACCCCTTCACCGCGCTTATTTGTATTGGCGGCAACTTGGTTGACTTTTGCGGTATGTTGGGTAACCGAATTTATGATATCCGCAAGAATATTGTCGCGGTTTTGTACGATAATCTTTACATTTACATCGTATATTTGTTCGCGGGCACCGCCCCATTCAACACTAATGGTGCGGCTGTCATCTAAGTTTTGTAAGTTGTTGCAGCGAGTTCTATGCACCGCAATGCCAGAGCCCTTTGACACATACCCAGTAATGCGGTCCCCAGGAATCGGGGTACAACAATTCGACAATTTAATCGCTGGGTTGTCGATGCCTTCAATGACAATATTTGAGTCGCCGCTCGTCGCTTTGCGCTCTTTGCGGTTAATCGCTTCCATCAATGCTTCATCTTTTACTTTTTCTTCACCGATTAATGCATTTAATGCGGTGGTTGCGGTAATGGTGTTTTTACCAATTTCATAATAAAGGTCTTCAACGGTTTTAATTCCCTTGTGTTGGAACTCTTTAAAACACGCTTCATCGGTCACTTTTATATCGACATTGCGATGCTCAATGGCTTTTTGAAATTCTTCTTTTCCCATGTCGACCAATACATCGCGCCGTTGTTTATTTAAATAGTTTTTAATCTTTGATTTTGCATTGGATGTTTTCACAATTTTCAACCAGTTATCGTTTGGTCCAAAACTGTTTTGACTTGTTTTAATTTTTACGATGTCACCCGTCACTAATTCATATTCAAGCGGAACGATTTTTCCATTGACAATCGCCCCAACCGTTTTAATGCCAACCTCAGTATGAATGCGAAACGCAAAATCTAGTGGGGTTGCGCCTTTGGGTAAATCGATGATATCACCTTGAGGGGTAAACACATAAACATTTGAATGCAGGATATCATCTCTCAATAAATCTAACACATCGGCATCCGATTCACTTTCTTCTGTGAAACGAATTAAATCGCCATACCATTTTAGTTTTTTACTAACCATTTCGGTCATGGGGACTTTGCCTTTGTTTTGTTTATACGACCAATGCGCCGCAATCCCGTATTCCGCAATATGATCCATTTCTTTTGTACGAATTTGGATTTCATACACTTTGCCATTGGCAATGACTGACGTATGCAGTGATTGATAAAGGTTCGGTTTTGGCATCGCAATATAATCTTTAAACCGGTTAGGAATCGGGGTCCATTTACTGTGAATAACGCCGATGGCGCGATAACACGCTTCAACCGTAGGGACAATAATTCTTAGCGCCAATAAATCAAAAATATCGTCAAAATCTTTATTGCGCGCCTGCATCTTTTTGTATACAGAATAAATATTTTTAATGCGTCCTTTGACATTATAGTCAAAATCGTGTTCACCGAGTAAATATTCAAGGTTGGTGCGCATTAAACTCAAATCTTCTTCACGGTTTTCCCTTGTATCACTAATCATTTGTGCAATTAAGCGATATTGCGGTGGGTTTAAATATTTAAAACTTGTATCTTCAAGCTCCGCTTTTAAAATGTACATCCCAAGTCGATGCGCAAGCGGTGCGAAAATGTCTAAGGTTTCTTTCGCAATGCGTTCTTGTTTCGCTTCTGGCAAAGACCCTAGCGTCCGCATATTATGCAAGCGATCAGCAAGTTTAACAATGATGACGCGAATGTCTTTTGACATCGCCAACAGCATCTTTTGATAGTTTTTCGCTTGCATGGTTTGCTTTTCTTCTTCGGCATCATCAACGCCTTTAAATTTGTATTGTCCGAGTTTCGTAACGCCTTCTGTAAGCAATGCGACCTCTTCACCAAATCTTGCTTCAATGTCTTCATACGATGCGCTCGTATCTTCAATGCAATCGTGCAAAAGCCCGGCCATAATTGTGGTCGGGTCGGTCTGATATTCTGCTAAAATAATGGCGACATGAAGCGGATGCGAAATGTATGCATCACCGCTTTTGCGCATTTGGCCTTCATGATGCGCTAAGGCAAAATCATAGGCCGCTTTGATTTGGTCGATGGCTTCTGAATCGTCAATGTAATCTTTAATGTTCGATTCAAGCATCGCATAGGTTGCATCAGACAAGGCGTTGCCTCCTTCGTTTAATCATATTGCATTAACGTCAATATATCGTATGCATCAAGTTTATCACGACCGTGTAAAAACGCAAGCTCGATTAAAAACGCAAGGCCACATACGCGTGCACCAGCCTTTTCAACAAGCTTAATGGTCGCTTTAATGGTTCCACCAGTCGCAAGTAAATCGTCCACAATCAATACGTTTTGACCTGGCTTAATATCATCCTTATGGATAGACAAAGCATTTTCGCCATATTCAAGACTGTATGTTTCTGTCAAGGTTTCCCGCGGCAACTTACCAGGCTTTCTTACCGGCACAAACGGCAACCGTAAATGCGTTGCGACTGGGGCACCAAAAATAAAGCCTCTTGCATCCGGTCCAACAATGACATCCGCGTTAACCTTTTTCGCATACGATGCAAACTGTTCTGTCGCATACCGAAACGCATCCCCATCCCCAATCAGTGGGGTAATATCTTTAAACTGGATGCCTTTTTGCGGGAAATCAGGTACATTGGTTACATAATCATAAAGATTCATAACGTCAACTCCTCATTAGATTAAATACATTTTTACATCCGTTCTTTGGCGCGAACACCAACAAGCATCAAACTATCTTTTAACACAATCTTTACAGCCTTTAATAACGAAAGCCGTGCTTGGGTTTTTTCTTGATCATCCGTAAGCACTTTTTCTGCCGCATAAAAACTATGCAAAGCTTGCGCAAGCTTATGAATATATTGGGTAATCTTATGCGCACCTCTAAGCCTCGCGGCACTTTCAACCGCACTTGGGTATTCTGCAAGTACGGAAAGCAAAGCATCGGTTTTTTCTCCGTTTAATGAATCCACTGAGGCATCATCGCTTGGTGTTAACCCACGCGATTCAGCTATTCTTAAAACACTCGCAATCCGGGCATGCGCATACTGCGCATAATATACTGGGTTTTCATTGGTTTGTTTTAAGGCTAAATCTAAGTCAAGTTCCATATGGGTATTCAAACTGCGCATCGCAAAGAAATACCGAATTGGGTCAACCCCAACCTCTTCCACCAAATCAGAAAGCGTGATGGCTCTACCGCTGCGCTTACTCATTTTTATTTCTTCACCATCTTGTAAAACTTTTACCATTTGTAATAAATCAATATCAAGTTTGTCTTTATCATACCCAAGCATCGCAACGGACGCTTTTAACCGATCGACATACCCATGATGATCCCCACCAAGAATATTGATAAGTTGGTCAAAACCGCGTTGAAACTTATGATCATGATAGGCGATATCTGGCAATAAATACGTATATGACCCATCTTTTTTCACGATGACCCTATCTTTTTCATCCCCGAAGTTACTTGTTTTCAACCATAAAGCACCGTCTTCTTCATACGTGTGGCTTGAGGTTTTGAGTTTTTCTAAAACCCTTGAAACCGCACCACTTTCATAAAGCGACGCTTCACTTGTGAAAACATCAAAAACAACCCGGAACTGTTCTAAATCATCTTGTAATTGATTGAGTAAAACCTCAACCCCATACGTTTTGAAATACGCCAAACCATCTTCTTCTAAAAAGCGTTCCCCGTGTTCTTTATGAATGGCTTTGGCGACATCGATGATTTCAGGCCCATGATAGCCATCATCCCCAATCGTTGCTTCAACACCACATAACGCTTTATACCTAGCATCAATGGAGCGCGCTAAATTATCAATCTGATTGCCCGCGTCATTGACATAAAACTCTTTGGTTACTTGATACCCTGCTTTTTTCATAATCCGTGCAAGCGCATCACCTGCGGCAGCGCCGCGCGCATGCCCGATATGAAGTGACCCGGTTGGGTTCACACTCACAAATTCAATATTGACACGCGTGTCTTCGCCTAAATTAACATTTCCGTAAGCACTTTTTTTCCGTAAAATGGTGCGAATGACATCACGAAATACTGCTTTATCAACATAAAAGTTTATAAAGCCTGGTCCAGCAATTTCAATGCGTTCAAAATGCGTTGCATCATCTATCATCGCATCAACAAGCATTTGTGCAATGGTGCGGGGTGGCTTTTTCAACGTTCTTGCCAACTTCATCGCCACGTTTGAAGAAAAATCCCCATTTTCTGATTTAGATGGGACTTCAACTTCGATCGGTTCACCGATAATATCATTTTTTTCAAGCGCACGGTTTAAAACATCGCGCACACTATCTTTTGTAATCATCATGTCACATCCTTATGGGAAAAACGCATGCTTAAATCAAAAGCGATGACTGAATGCGTAATGGCACCAACGCTAATGCGTTCAACACCTGTTCTGGCAACCTCTAAAACATTAGTTAAAGTAATATTACCACTGGCTTCTAACGGTTTTAAACCGGCACTTGCCTTTACACAGCGGCGCATCATATCAACATTCATATTGTCTAACATAATACTATCACAATCGGTCTTCAACGCTTCTTCACATTGTTCAAACGTTTCAACTTCGACTTGCACTAAGATTTCAGAGGGTACTGTTTCTTTTACACGTTGTACGGCTTCTTTTACCCCACCAGCCGCATACACATGATTGTCTTTAATAAGCGCCATATCAGAAAGGGACATGCGGTGGTTCATCCCACCGCCATGACTAACAGCCCGTTTATCAAGCACCCGTAAATTCGGTACCGTTTTGCGGGTATCATAAATTTTTGCATGGGTGCCTTCAATTGCATCCACATATAGCCGCGTTGCACTCGCAATACCGCTCATGCGCGCCATAAAGTTAAGTGCCGTGCGCTCGCCTTTTAAGAGCGCGCGCGTTTTACCCTTAAGAATCGCAATAACATCGTCTTTTTCAACACGCGCCCCATCGGATTGAATGGCTTTAAACATGATGGTCTTATCAACGCGTTCAAAAACCATGCGGGCAACGGCTATCCCCGAAACAACCCCATCTTGTTTGGCAAAAATCACCGCTTCACTTGTTTCATGTTCAAATAAGGCTTCAGCCGTAACATCACCCTCAGGTGCGTCTTCACGTAAAGCATTGTCAATAATTTGTTCGATGGATTTCATGACGTTCACCTAAACTTTCAGTTTTATTTGTTCGGCGATGGATGGGGGTTTCGTTGATTTAAAAAGCTTCATCCAGCTTGCACTCCGCCCTTTGCCGAGGGGACGGATCTTCTTCTCATCGCGCAACCGTTTTAACGTTCGATTAATCGTTGATTCACTAATCGTTGGGTGGCGTCTTCGAATGTCTTCTTTGGTAAAGACTTCATCGAGTTTATTGATGGTATTTTCGATGTAATCCGATTTATTGGTTTGTTTGTCGTAGGTGTAGTTTCTTAATAACTCATGTAAATTACGATAAGATTCTAATAACAGTTTCGACAAGAAGCGATGCATTGGCATCACATCAGCCAGCCCTTCACTCCAGTTGTATGAAGCGTCTTTTGTATGTTTTTCAAACGTCGCGGCCTGCTTTTCAATGTGTTCAAAAAAGCTTGATAAATGTAAACTTTGGTACCCATTGGTTAATAATAAAATATACAGTAAAAAGAGTCCAATCATGTCATTGTGTGCGGTAAATGGTTTCATGTTTATGAAATCAATATAAAAATTCACAATGACATAAGACGGTTCAAAAAGGGCTTTGTTTTGGATGCGTTTATATTGATGAATAAGCGCTTCAAGCGCTTCACGCTTCGTCGTGTGGGCACTTGCCAGCAAATCGGTCCGTTTGCGCTTTTGTTTTTCTGCTTTGGCAAACTGCAGTTTACTTGGCGCTTCAACATCCGCATACAAAAACTTTAATAAATCATGCACTTCTGCAACATAAAGCGCAAAGGTGTCGGTTTCTTGGTGTACTTTTTCAAAGGCGCGCCGAATATTTTTTAAAAGTCTTTCATCTTTGGTTTTGGGGCGCACATCTTTGATGAGCATCGCACGCATCCGCGATTCAGAAACATTTAAATCAAATAACGTTTTAAGCGCCCCTGCATCGCGTTGAATGGTCGTTGCGATTAAAACATCCAAATCGCGTTCAACCGTGCTAAGCATATCGGCATTGCGACCGATGAAGGGATAGATGTCAAGATACAAACGAACAATGTCATTCGGCATGACTGATGTTTCAATTTTTTCTAAACAATACAACACCCCTTCACCTCCATACCTTAAGATTCGTCAAGGTCATCAAACAATGACGGTTGTGGTTTTTCTTTGGGTGCTTCTGGTTTGATTCTTACATAATCACTCAAGGGAACGGGTTCGTATTCTGAGGGTTCAATTTCAACCGGTTCAATAACCATATGAAGGGGTTCGCCATGTTTTTTCGCAATAAAACGTTTACCAGTTTCTGCGGCATGGCGTTTTAATTCAAACGCGTTTACCCCAACATGATCACGCTCGGTAACGACATGAATCGTGGCGCGGTTTTTGTATTGAACACTATTGAGTAAAGAAAGATCACGGACGTAATAAGGATTGGTTTTGATTTGTTTAAAGATCATTTCACCCCGTTGCGCCCGTTTCTTTTTGGGGATGGTATTAATGTCTAAGCGTTTAATGGTTCCACGGCTCGTGAGTACCAATAAGTCATGGTGATCGTCTAATACTTTTGAGGCTGCTAAGGTATATTTCGGGTTCAAATATAACCCTTTTACACCCTTAGCTTGGGTTGAAGTGACGGGGATTTCTGAGAGTTCATAGCGCAAGGTATGGCCATAATTACTAATGGTAATAACTTCACGCTCAAGCGAATCGGTCACATCGACATGCACCAAGTGATCGCCTTCATTCAACGTAATGGCTCTAAGGGTTTTATTGAACCGTACAGCATGAAAATCAGAGACTTCTGTCAACTTTACAAGGTTATGTTTTGTCGTAAATAAGAAATATTGTTTGCGTTCAAAGTCATCAATATGCACTACCCTGACAATTTCTTCTTCTAAATCAATTTGTAATAAGTTGTTTACGTGTGTGCCAAGTTCTTTCCAACGGCTTTCAGGTATTTTATACACGGGCAAAAAGATATAATTGCCGTGGTTGGTAAAGATTAACAATGTATCAATCGTCGATACTTCACCGACAAACATAAACGCATCGCTTTCTTTAAGCGTCGCATTTTCAGTGGCTTTATAACTGCGGATGGATGACTGGCGTACATACCCATCTTTGGTAATCCCAACC
>PWME01000153.1 GCA_003559235.1 Mollicutes bacterium
GGTTTCTTAGTTAAAGCCGAAGTTGATGATGTTGATATTATGGCGGTTAAAGACAATAAAACCTTACTTATTGAAATGAAAAAGACACTCACACTTGCATTAATACATCAAGGTATTCAACGCCAAAAATTGTCTGATTACGTCTATCTCGCAATCTTTAAACCCAGTGAAAAAACCTTACAATCGAACACATTCAAAGAAAAAAAGACCATTATAAAACGTCTTGGATTAGGGCTAATGGTTGTGGATGTAATGCATAAGCAATTAACATTTTTGCTTGATCCAAACATCCCAAAAATTCACACCGATCACAAAAAGAAAAAAGCTTTAAACAAAGAGTTTTTACTGAGGCAAACCGCGCTTAATGAAGGCGGCATCACCCGCACAAAGATTGTGACGGCTTACCGTGAACTTGCCTTGATGATAGCGGATTGTTTACGCGATGGTGAGGCGTCTGTTAAAACGATTGTATCCGCTACGAAGCAAATGAAAGCAACCCGCGTTTTAATTGATAACCATTATGGGTGGTTTGTGCGGGTGAAACGTGGTGTGTATACATTGAGTGATGAAGGTCAAAAAGCGCTTGAAGATTACCGCGAGGTCATTGATATGTTAAAGTCAGATTCATTAGGGTAATCGCAAGGTATCATGTTTTACATGGTAGATGTGATGCATTATAATAGTAAGTGAACCCACACTAATCTATTTGGAGTGATTTAAATGAAAAAAGTAGCGATTTTGGTGGCGAATTTGTTTGATGAAAAGGAACTTATTTATCCTTACTACCGCTTATTAGAAGCAGGATTTAAGGTTGATTTGGTTGGGGCAGAAGCCCATGTTACCTACAAAAGTAAAGTTGGCTTGCCAATGAAAAGTGATAAAGCCGCAAAAGACGTCGACGCAAAAGACTATGATGCACTCGTCATTCCTGGGGGATTTTCACCTGATTATATGCGGCGTGATGCTGAAACCGTTTCGTTTGCCCGCAGCATGGACAAACAAAACAAACCCATTGCGGCGATTTGTCATGGTCCTTGGTTAATGATTTCAAGTTGCGATCTTAAAGGAAAAACACTCACAGGATTTCCATCGGTTCAAGTCGATATTGAAAACGCAGGGGCAACCTATATTGATGAAGCGCTGGTAAAGGATGGCAACTTAATAACGTCAAGAACCCCAAATGATTTGCCGGTATTTGTAAAAGCTATCATTGATGCATTAAGCTAAATGAGAAGACGCCATGAAACCCATGGCGTTTTTTTTAACGCTTGTAGCACGGAATCCTAAGGTATCTTTGGTACACTAAAACAAAGGGGGTGTTGAGCATGCGAGCATTAGTATATTTTCAAAATGACTTACGTGTACATGATCATGATGCACTTTATCATGCGTTAACGAATCACTCTGAAGTGATTGGGGTTGTGAATCTCTCCGTCCTTAATAAAAAAAGCGAAAACGGCTTTTTAAAATTTGGCCTACCAAGACGGCATTTTCTTTATGAGACCTTGCAATGTCTAAAAACATCCTTAGACGCTTTGAATGTGCCTTTGATTGTGAAAAACGGTGAAACCACTTCGGTAGTAAAATCTATTATTGAACGTTACGGGATTGATGCCATTTACACTAATAAATTGATCGGTGATGAAGAAGATAAAGTCTTGCAAGCATTGAAGCGCACTGGACTTTTAAAACATGAACCGAGTCAAACCCATTCATTAATTGCGTCTAATGATTTACCATTTACCATCAACGATATGCCAGAAGTTTTTACATCGTTTCGCAAGCGTGTTGAACAAACCCTTCGTATCCGTGAACCGTTAGAAAAACTAAAAAAAGCCCCAAAAACCATTCAACTACAACCTGATGATTTAGTGTGGCCTAATTTTTCCCTTGATCCATCATTTCAATCCCGTTTTAAAGGGGGCGAGTTAGCCGGCTTAAATCGCTTAGAGTATTACACATTTGATTCAAACTTGATACGCACCTATAAAAAAACGCGCAATGGTTTGCTAAGTGATGATGATTCTACAAAATTATCCCCATACTTAGCGGTTGGGGCATTATCGCCTCGTCTTGTTTATAAACGCATCCGCGCTTATGAACAAGCCCGCATAAAAAACGCGTCTACGTATTGGGTAATTTTCGAACTTTTATGGCGCGATTTCTTTATCTTTATCCATATGAAATATGGCAACCGGCTCTTTCATGAATATGGTCTACAAGGTAAGTACGTACCTTGGTCAAATAATCAAACCCTTTTTCAAGCGTGGCAACATGGGGAAACAGGGTATCCGTTGGTTGATGCGGCAATGATTGAATTAAAACAACAGGTTTCATGTCAAATCGCGCAAGACAAAATGTGGCGAGTTTTTTGACAAAAAACTTAGGCATTGATTGGCGCTTAGGCGCTGAATGGTTTGAATCATTGCTTATTGATCACGATGTATCGAGTAACTATGGAAATTGGCAATATGTGGCTGGTGTTGGGAATGACCAACGAGATTTCCGCTATTTTAACGTCATAACACAAGGCAGTCGCTATGACCCGAAAGGATTGTTTGCCAAACACTATATCCCTGCTTTAGAAGCGGTTGATGGCTCACTCATTTATGAACTTCCTGCTTTTAAAGATGCGTTTTCTAAGCTGCTTGCGCCTGAGTATAATACACCCATTGTAGATTTTCATGCATCCATTGAAGCACGAAGAAAAGCGATAAAAGGTGAATATCATGATTATTGATCATAAAAACTTAGTTGCTTCACTGCCTTACGATGCCATTATTGAATATGCCTATCCAGCACTTTTTTATGTCGCGACAGACATTATAATTAATCCGCTTGGATTTGGCTTCAAAAAAGGACGCAACCACCCCTTTACTAATGCGATGGTTGCCTACAAGCAAAATAAAGCCTTAAACGCCAAACATTCTCCGATGTATGCGTTTTATCACCATTATCAACCGAAAACATTACACGAAGCTTTTTTAGGGTATTCAAGCAATAACGCATCTGTTTTGAACGCCTCACCTAAGATGTATCATGTGCCGTGGATGAAAGCAATCCCGATGGGCGGGATTGGGCATCACTTAGATGAAACGCATGGTTCACACTTTTTAGGACCCGTATCGGATGCACTGGTCAATAATGAATTTAAACGTTTATCACGTATTTTTAACTCTATTGCGCGCGATGGTTTTGATGTTGAAAAGCAAACCGACACCATTCGTGGTTACTTCTTGCGTCAAGGGGATCAACACCGCTTTATCATTGTCGGTGGAAACCACCGCGTTGGGGTATTAAGTGCGATGGGGGCATCCCATGTACCAGTCATGTTACATTTAGAGCGACCACGGGTTGTCGATCGAGAAGACTTGTTAAATAGCGACGATTTACAAAGGTTTCACACCGATGAAGCGCTGGCTTTGTTTGATCAATTGTTTTCGATGCGTACCGCAAAATGATTCAAATGAATCAAACCTATAGGGTAAAAAACATAAATGAAACTGTGTTAACTCTTGAAATGTATTTTGAAGCATATGGCTATTATGGTAAACTAAACTATATGACAAAATGACGCGGCATAGGGTGTGGGTTGATGTTTTGTAAATATAGCTTACGATTCGATACCGAACAAGAACAGCTTTACATTAAAACCGTTGCCAAAAATAATCTATTCTATTGGCGATTGGCTTTAAGTGTTTTTGCGGTCTTGTTTGCGCTTTTCAGTTTACTCGATGTGTTGCTCATTGAAGCGGAATATTTAAGGCTTTTTCTTACCATGCGCTTCGGCATTGTGTTACCCGTATTTTTTATAACCATCGGATTAACGTTCACCGCGTTTTTTAAACGCTATTATGAAAGCATTTTGCTTGGGAACTTTATCGTTGGTGGAATAGCAATCGCAACGATGCTAATCCTTTCACCGGAAACAACCGCGTATTATGGGGGTCTGTTTTTGGTGCTTTTTTCTGGGTTATTGTTGTTGCGGATTCGAATCCAATATGCAATGACAGGGGCGATGAGTATCCTTGTTTACTTATTGTTTGGTTGGATTTTGTTTACTGGTCTTGCCTTACCCCAAATTGCCGCAATCATCTTTTATTTTGCGGCTGTGCTGATTGGGGGTTTTGGTCTTTATAATTTAGAAAAATTTATGCGGGAAACGTTTCATTATGAAATGCAATTGCTTGATGAACGCGATGCGCTTACTTCGCGCGTCAATGCGCAGTTAAAAGATGTACACCGCGCCCAAACTTCCACCATATTGGCGTTATCTAAATTGGTTGAATCCCGTGATATTGTGACAGGGGAACACATTGAAAATGTCTCAAGCCTAGTAGGGCAAATTACCCAAGCATTGCCTGATGAAATGTTTGAAAATGAAACAGTACCAAAGTCAGTATACGTTGATATAATCCGTAACGCGTGTGCACTGCATGACATTGGTAAGGTTGGTATTCCAGATCACATATTAAATAAACCCGGACCACTTAGTGAAGAAGAGCGCCGTATCATGAAAAAGCATGTCATCATCGGTTATCAAACCTTATCCAAGGTTCGTGAACAATACCCTGATAACGCCTTTATTAACATGGGGTGTGATATTGCCCTTTATCACCATGAACGTATTGACGGGAAAGGCTATCCAAACGGCTTAAAGGGTAACGAAATACCATTGTCCGCAAAAATAATGGCGCTTGTGGATGTGTATGACGCTTTAATAAGCAAACGGCCCTATAAAGAGGCCTGGACACACGAAAAAACGCTTCAAACCATTCAAGCTGGTCGTGGTTCGCAATTTGATGCAACCATCGTCGATGCCTTTTTGAATGTAATCAAAGAAAAAAAGAATGCCTTGTGACATCCTTTATGAACGTTTAATGACTTCTTCATGAACAATGCGCCCGTCTTCTAAATAACATATGCGGTCGGCAATATCCAATGCATCATCATAATCATGGGTTACGAAGATTGCGGTCATCGCAGTCTTTTTCATTATCGAGCGGAGTTCATGACGAATCTTTGTTTTTAAGTCTTCATCAAGATTTGAGAACGGTTCATCAAGCAACAATATATCAGGGCTTGGGGCAAGGGCACGCGCCAAAGCAATGCGTTGTTGTTGGCCGCCTGAGAGTTCATGCGGAAACGCATGACTTTTTTCTTCCATATTGATTAGCTTTAACATCGCTTGAACACGGCCCTTTTTTGCGTCTTTCGATAAGTGTTTTAAGCCAAAAGCAATATTTTTGATGACATCCATATGCGGAAACAAGGCATAATCTTGAAACACCATACCGACATGTCGTTTTTCACATTCTACAAACGTATTTGCACTACAAAGGGTCTCTTCGTTGACTTCGATGCGTCCTTTAGATGGCATTTCTAATCCGCTTAGCAGTCTTAATAAGGTGCTTTTCCCAGAACCACTACTGCCAAGAATGGCAACAATTTCGCCTTCTTGCATGGCGAAAGATACATTGTGTAAGACATGGGTATTTTTTGTATAACCAAAGTATAAATCTTCTATTCTAACGTACATTGATTGGCACCCCTTTCTTTTTGTAATGGGTTAACACGTAGATGAGTACACTCGATACTAAAATCAATACAAGCGCTGGTACTGCGCTTTCTTGTAACATCTCTTCGCGTGCGTAACGAAATACTTCAGTTGCAAGCGTATTATAGTTTGTGGGTCTTAAAATTAAGGTTAATGGCAACTCTTTAATCACATCGATAAAAACAATGATTGCGGCACTAATGAGACCGTGTTTGATCAATGGTATATCGACTTTCAACAAGGTTTTAACCTTTGATGTGTTGAGGACATAGGATGCTTCTGTAAAGGTATCGCCTATTTTGTCATAGGACGCTTCAATGCTGTTGTAACCAATTGCCATAAAACGCAACACAAACGCAAACGTCAACATCACCAATGTGCTGCTTAAAACAAGCCGAGGGCTATTTGGATTAATAAACTGGTATATCGGGTATAACACATGATCGATATCAATAAAGAATATCATCACGGCAATCGCAATCACCGCACCAGGGATGGCGTACCCTAAGTTGGTTACTTTAAGCAAGCCTTTTTTAAAACGGTTTTGCGAACCCCGGTTATAATTGGCCAACATTAAGGCGATTAATACAGTTATTAACGTGGCACTAACTGCTAAGGTTAAAGAGTTAATGGTTAAGTAAACAAAACTAAGCGTAAATACTGAAGTAAACGTTAAGGTTGCATAATAGAATAGTTGTGCTAAAGGAAGGAAGAATGCTAAAACCATAATGACCCACAATAAACTAGGTAAGATAAAGCGTTGCCACCCTTTCAACGCTACGCGCGGTAACGGTCTGCCTTTAACATGCATACTGTAACGGCGTTTTCCACGAATAAAACGTTCTATTGCAATAATGATAAATACCATAACCATTAACACACCACTTAAGCGTATCGCAGCGGGTGTATCCCCGAGGTTTTCAAAGGCGTTAAAAATGGCAAAGCTAAATACACGTACGTTAAAATACGCAACAACACCATAATCGTTTAAAGTTTCTAATACAACAAGCAATGTTCCTGCGACCAACGCAGGCCTTAATAAGGGCAGTACAACACGGATAAAGGTACGCACTTTACCTGCGCCAAGTAATCGCGCGTTTTCACTAAAGGCCGCGGATTGCTTGCTTAATGCCCCTCTTGTAAGCATATAAACATAAGGAAACAATGTCAGGGTAAATATAAAGATGGCGCCTGGCATGTTCATGACATTAATAACGAGTGGTATATTTAACCACCGAAACATTCTTGCCAAAGACCCGGTATAACTTACCATATCAGCATACGCATAGGCTGCAATGTATGAAGGCATGGCGAGTGGCAACATCAAAAACCAACTCAAAAGTCTTCGGCCTTTAAATTCATAACGCGTGACCATCGTAGCGCCAAATACCCCGATTAACGCGGAAAAGACGGCAACGAAGCCGATGAGAATTGTCGTATTAATAATATAATTTGTCAGTAAGTTTTGGCGGATGTGTTGCCATGCTGGTGTCGGTTCATTGAAAATTTCAATGAGTATATTCAACATAGGTATCACAATAAGCGCCGCCGCAACGATACTGACAACACTAAAAATATTGATGTTGCGTCTTATTCTGCTTAGCATGCTTTAGCCTACTTTATTCCCAGCCTTCTTCATCCATAATAATCGTTGCTTTCGTTGCGTGTTCTCCGAGCACACTTAAATTGATCGCTTGTGGTTTAAAGTCTCCCCATGATTGTAA
>PWME01000223.1 GCA_003559235.1 Mollicutes bacterium
AATTGCTGGGTGGCCCATTTACAGTAAATCCAATGCGGTCAGTATAAACATGCAAATGGCACAACCAGCCATTGAAAAACTCAAAGAAAAGTATCAAGGTAAGACAGACCAAAAGAGTCAACAAGCGATGCAGCGTGAACAGATGCAAATAATGAAAGAGTATGGCGTCAATCCACTCGGGTGTTTACTGCCGTTTTTACAAATGCCAATCTTTATTGCAATGTATCAAACGGTGCGAAGAATACCATATACAAATCGCTTCATAAGTGGGGATGATGCATTAAACTTCAATTTCTTGTTTTTTGATTTTTCTGCAGAACCAGTGTCACCATTTTACAGCCCTGAAAACTGGACATTCCTCCTGATGGCAGGGATTGTTGGGCTAACGATGTTCTTTTATCAACGCTATGCGATGAGAAAACCTGAACAACTTCAAAACAAAAAGTATAAAACCGCACAACAACAACAATCAGAAAATACGATGAAATACATGATGTACTTCATGACATTCATGCTTGTATTTATCGCCTTTACAAGCCTTGGAATTGCTTTTTATTGGGTAATTGGGAACTTGTTCCAATTCGTTCAAACGTACATAACGCGTAAAAAACTTATTCAAAAACTAGAAGCCAAAAAAGACCTTGTGTAAGGAGTGTTGGGATGAAAACAGTCACCTTTGAAGCGAAAACGCGCGATGAAGCGATGAAATTAGCAACCGAAGCGTTGCGTGTACAACCAGACTATATTGCCCTTGATATTGAGGAAAAGAAAAGCATGCTTGGCTTTAAAAAGAGTTATGATGTTAGGGCAACGGTTGATGTGAACCTTGCTGAACTTGGGTTAAACACATTGCAAACCTTGTTCGATAACATGGGCGTAGAAGCAACCATTGATATGAAACACCCCGCTGATGATGAAATTACGTATACGATTAACACGAATGAAAACCCAGTATTAATCGGAAAAAATGGCAAAACACTCGATGGAATTCAATATTATATTCGCAATTTATTGAATGTTTTCACAGACCATCACGTGATGGTTTTATGTGATATTGGTGGGTATAAAGAAAATCGTAAACGGCAACTTGAAATACTTGCGACAAAAACCGCAAAAGAAGTTGCACGTACAAAAGTTGAAGCGAAACTGGACCCAATGAACGCCTATGAACGTCGCATTATCCACACGAAATTAGCGGAGTGGCGCGATGTCGAAACGAAATCGGTTGGAGAAAAACCTGATCGTGCCATCGTTATTCGCCCTAAAAACGCGCGATGAAACTTATTGTTGGGCTTGGAAACCCTGGTAAAAAATATCGGACAACACGCCATAATATCGGTTTTTTATGTTTAGATCACATCGCACATAAATACAATACTAAATTTAAACATAAACGCAAGTTTAAAGGCGAAATAGCGATTGATTGTGATGCGATTTTGCTTAAGCCTCAAACCTATATGAATTTAAGCGGCGAGAGCGTTCGCGCTGTGATGGATTTTTATCACATTAAACCAGAGTCGTTATTGGTTATCCATGATGACCTCGATTTACCACCAGGAAAACTCCGAATTCGTCAAAATGGGGGGACTGCAGGTCACAAAGGACTTAAATCGATTATTGAGCACATCCATACCGATCAGTTTAACCGCTTAAAATTCGGCATTGGCCGCCATGAATATCTCGATGCACGGGATTATGTATTGCAACAGTTTACTGATGAAGAGGTGCCTATTGTCAAAAACACCATTGAAGAAACCGTCTTCATTGTTGATGCATTTATTCAAGGCATGCCCGTCATTGATCTTATGAACCAACACAATTAACCTCGCTCTGTAAGCGGGGTTTTAAATTCATCAAAACGTGATAAAATATGTTTATAAACTCGAACACCCCCCAGCTTTGGGCGTGTTCGCTTAAGTACGTGAGGTGTGCATGAAACCATTACTTGATTACTTAGAGAAAACAGATTTTTCAAAAAGGATTAAAGAAGCGCTTTATACCGATAAACCGATTGATATTCATGGCGCAACGGATGATGCGCATAGTGTATTAATCAAATTAATTGAGCGATTAACGAATCGCCCAATTCTTGTGGTGCATAAAAACCTATATCATGCGCAAAAACTCTATGATGCAATGCAACACCTTGACGCAAAGACCTTGTTTTATCCGCAGGATGAATTTATTACAACTGAGATGCTTGCCATGAGTGAAGCGCTTAAATTAGAACGCTTGCATACCATGCATGCGTTGCTTGAAGATACCAACCGCATTGTGATTACACACCCAACAGGATTTATTCGAGAGACGATGCCAAAAAAACGGTATCATGAAGCACGTAATATGCTAAAAAAAGGCGATATTATAGACTTAGAGACATTTGTGCGTCGGTTAAGTGATTATGGGTATAAAGGTGTACGCAATGTTGAAAATGTTGGTGAGTTTGCACAACGCGGGAGCATTATTGATTGTTTTTCTCCTGTAGAAAACTACCCTGTTAGAATAGACTTTTTTGATAATGAAATCGATTCATTACGTCAATTCGATGTCAACACCCAACGCTCAAGCGCTCAACTTGAGCATTACACAATCATGCCACGTGTAGAGTTCTTTTATGATGATGAAGGGTTCAACCAATTAGAAAATACGCTTCAAAAGACGCTAAAATCGCATACGCAAGCAACGATTGAACGGGTTCGATTGGAATTAGAAACACTAAAAGAACGCAATGACCAAGACCGCTTGTCGCGGTATTTGCCGTTGCTTGAAAGACCCGAAACCATTGCCGACTATATGCACGCGCCCGTATGCATTATTATCGATCAACCAGCATTAGAGTCTGCCGTTGATTCTATAAGGGAAGACCTTGATGGGTGGTTTGAACAACACGGAGATTACGCAAGTTTAGGGTTTACATTTCTCAAAGAACCCAACCACATCCATGTCGAGCATACCATTGCATTAAACGCGTTTGAACTTGAGCATAAACGGCATATTAAAATCCCATTTCGAGGTAAAGAGGCGCCTGTTTATGCTGATCATATGCAAGCGCTCTTTAAAGATTTACGCAAATTTGACAAACGCTCTACGGTACTAATTACATTTGAAAGTCGTGAGCGGCGACAACAATTTATTGATGCGTGTGAAGACGTTGTCGATGTAAAAATACTGGGTGCGTATGATTCAATATTTGACAAACGCATTAATCTCTTAATTTCTAATAACCCTACTTCGTTTGAGTGGTTTGATGCCAATCTTTTGCTGTTAAGAGATAAAGATTTTAGACGAGATAGTTCTAAACCAAAGACAGCGTATAAAAGCGTCTTTAAAGATGCGCGAAAGTTAACGCACGTCAAACAACTTGCCAAAGGCGATACTGTTGTGCACTACGACCATGGTATCGGTCGTTATGTCGGCATTGAAACCATGGATGTTGCTGGTGCGATGAATGATTATATTGTTATTCAATATCGTGGCGATGATACCCTTTATATTCCAGTTGAAAATATTCATCTCATTCAAAAGTATGAAGCACCAGAAGGGATTGTACCTAAATTAAACCGGCTTGGGGGTCCAGAATGGGCTAAAACCAAACGTAAAGTGCGTAAAAAAGCAAAAGATATTGCCCAAGATTTAATTAACCTTTATGCCGCAAGAGAAAAAGCACAAGGATTTGCCTATAGTGAAGACCAAGATTTAATGCACGTGTTTGAAGCGGATTTTCCATTCGAAGAAACGCCTGACCAGCAAGCCGCAATTAATGAAGTAAAAAAAGATATGGAATCCTCACGTCCTATGGACCGGTTAATTCTTGGCGATGTCGGCTATGGAAAAACCGAGATTGCTTTGCGCGCTGCAGCCAAAGCGGCGCTTGATAATAAACAAACTGCTTATCTTGCACCGACAACAGTCTTATCACGGCAACACTTTTATACCTTTAAAACCCGCTTAGCACGCCATGGCATTACGTGTGTCTTATTAAATCGTTTTGTGACCCCTTCCCAACAAAAGAAAGCCTTAAAAAGGATTCAAAGTGGCGAAGCTGATGTTATCTTAGGCACCCATCGTTTGCTTTCAAAAGACATTAACTTTAAGGATCTTGGGTTACTCATCATCGATGAAGAACAACGATTTGGCGTTGAGCATAAAGAAAAGATTAAAGCCATGAAACACGAAATTGATGTTTTATCACTGAGCGCTACCCCAATTCCACGGACTTTACAAATGGCCATGAGCGGCGTTAAAGCTATGAGTGTTCTTGATACACCACCAAGAAATCGTTTGCCAGTGCAAACGTATGTCTTAGAACGCAATGAACATGTCGTAAAGGACGCCGTTGAACGTGAACTAGCGCGCAATGGACAAGTGTTTTACTTATATAATCGCGTTGAAACCATTGAAAATATTCATGCCCATTTGTCGAGACTCGTGCCGGATGCACGTATCGCTTATGCGCATGGGAAAATGCGTCGTTTAGAGTTAGAGCGTATTATTACAGCGTTTTTAGATCATGAATATGACATGCTTGTATCTACGACCATCATTGAAACGGGTATTGATATTCCAAATGCAAATACACTCATTATCCATGATGCCGATATGCTTGGGCTTGCACAACTTTATCAATTACGGGGTCGTGTTGGGCGGAGTGACCGAATTGCGTATGCGTATTTAATGTATCAAAAAAATAAACGCTTGACCGAAGAAGCACGCAAGCGTTTAAATGTTATTAAGTCATTTACCGAACTCGGTAGCGGACACAAAATCGCCTTAAGAGATTTAGCAATTCGCGGGGCTGGGGATGTTTTAGGTACTGAACAGTCAGGCTTTATTGATGCGGTTGGTATTGACTTATTCATGGAAATTTTAAAGGATGAAATTGATAAACAACAATCGCTTGAAACAATAGACCCTCTTGAAGAGGAAAAACAACGAGAGAAAATACGTGTAAACGTGGACAAATCTATTCCAGAATCATACATTCCCGATGATGATACCCGAATCGATTTACATCGCAAAATCCGTGATCTAGATTCAAGCAACGCAATGCTTTTATTGATGGATGAGTTGAAAGATCGCTTCGGCAATCCCCCACAATCCCTCATGTTATATATGGCAGAAAAGGTGTATGAAAACTTGGCCGTTACTCATGGTGTTGAGAGAACCTTTAAAAGAAAAACCGTGTCAGGCTTTACATTTTCAAAAGACGCTTCAAAAAGCGTCAATGGTGAGCGTTTATTCTCACGTGCAAATGAACTATCTCCACACATTCGCCTAAGTTACCGCAATGAAAAAATCGCTGTTGAAATGGATACGTATAAACTTGAAAAGCCAATGTTATATTATGCAGTTGATTTGCTTGAAACCATTTAAAATGAGTCGCTAAAAGCGGCTTTTTTTAGTCGTTATGTCGTAACGCTTCAACGGGACTTTGTACAGCTGCTTTTCTCGCTGGTATTAATCCAGATAATAATGACAACACCACACTGATTAACAGCAGTAAAAGCACATGATGAAAACGCAATGCCATGAGTTGTTCAAAGCCAGTGAAAAGCCTACTGATGCCGATGTTAATTGGTATTTGAACCACAATCGCAATGACAATACCGACCATGCCTGAGACAAACCCTATTAACGCGTTTTCGATGTTAAACAGCATCGCTACATCACGCTTTCTTGCGCCAAGACTGCGTAATAATCCGATTTCCCTTGTTCTTTCTAATACCCCAACATACGTTAAAACCCCAATCATTATAGAAGATACGACCAACGCCACTGCCGCAAAAGCAATCAAAACACGGGATACGTTGGTAATGATGTTTCTTAATAATCCAGTTACCGATGTCGCAAAGTCGACATAAATAATTTGTTCACGTTCGATGGCAGTATCGTTATAATCATCAAGGGATGTAATAATGGCTTCGCGTGTATCATTTGACACAGGATAGATCTGGATTTCTAAGGGACGCTCACGACATCCGTATGCACTGCGTTGCATCCTCAAATTACGACGTTGTTGATCTGTAAACTCAGTTTGATCGATATCATTTAATGTTTCACAAAATACTGAATCAAGGTTTCTATCCACAAAGTACTTCTCTAGTGCAGGATGATAAAACATGCCTGAGCGATCAGTTTCTAATCCTTCTGTGTTGGGTCTTAATACACCCTTCACAGTTAATGTAATTCCCCGTTCAAATGCATCATCATCAATAGAGCGCAACACTGTGTTTGTTAGAGCGTCATATTCAATATCAATGTCATCATTCATTGGCACAACAACTTCAATGCCAATTACGTCTTGAAACTCTACAACAGGATGGGTGATACCTAAGAAATCCAGTACCCGCGCGTCAATGGTATTGGTTATGTCAACAATAATGGCTATATCATAAATATCGGTTGGGTAGGTTCCCGCCATGACGCTGTACTGAGAATTTAAATAGCGCGAACTGCCGGGCAATGATATAAAAGGAACACGAAAAGCATTATTCGTTACTAAGGAGCCATCCTCATGGCGGCGTACAGCCAATAAATCGAGGCCATAACGATAATGCACATTTTCCACAATTGCCGGATCCATCGCAGCAACATGATCTAGTAAGGAGAAATGAATCGCGTTGGTTTCGGGATAACGAAACGGGTTAAAAACCGTTGAATCTTCTAAGACTCTTTCTGGAATACCAAAGGGGATGCCAGATTGAAAGACGGATGGAAACTCACTAATAACCACCGGAAGTGAAGAGAGCGTTTGGTCTTCAAAGCGGTCAAGTTCTTGGTTTAATCCGCTGGTAAATGCAAATACCAATGCGATACCTGCGATGCCAATACCGCCAGCTAATGCAGTTATCAAAGACCTACCAAAGGTTGAGCGCAGCTGCTTTAAGGATAGCTTAAGTGCCATAGCAAAGGGTAAGGCAAGTTCATAAGGACTGTATGAGGCAAACTTTTTATGCGGTTTAACAGGGCGTGTATCTGAGACAACACTACCATCTTTTAAGGTAATGATTCGGTCAGCAAAAGCAGTCGCTAACGTCTCGTTGTGGGTTACCATAACAACTAGTTTCCCTTTGGCAACGGTTTTGATAAGTTCCATAAAAGCTTTTGAGGCAACAGAATCAAGTGCGCCTGTTGGTTCGTCTGCCAAAATAACATCAGGTTCATTCACAATGGCTCTTGCAATGGCAACCCGTTGTTTTTGACCACTCGATAAATTTTTGGCTAACTTATCAACAAA
>PWME01000049.1 GCA_003559235.1 Mollicutes bacterium
CCGCGGTATTAACCGAGCGGATTATTCGTATGGTTGAAGAGGGAATACCTATTGATAAGCTTGTGGTCTTAACCTTCACCAACGCGGCTGCTTTAGAAATGAAATCAAGAATTCGTAAAACTTTAATGAAACGTCACCAAAGTCCAGCGGTTTTAGAAGCGCTTGAAACCATCGACAATGCACACATTAGAACCTTTGACAGCTATACATTGTATTTGCTAAAAACGTATGGACACCTTGATCACATTGAGCCAAACATACGCATTGGAGACCCTGTAGAAATCCATGCCATGACAGAAATGATTCTTAATTGTGTACTCAAGGCGTATTATGCAAACCCAACCGCCGCATTTAAAGCTTACGTGGAAACCTTTGAAACCAAAGATGACAAAACAATCAAAAGTCATATACGCTTTTTCCACGAAATGCTTATGCTGAGTGGTGATTTTTCACACGCACTTCAAACTTTAGGCCCAGCCTTTTATTCAGACGATAATTTCGAGCGCTTGTTTGCGCTTTATGAAAATTTTATTATGACCGTGCACACAGCGTTTAGTGAAACCATCCATGCGCTGAATGCATTCACCCATTATCCAAAAGTTGAAGCGTTTGTTGGGGCGCTACATGACACATATGGTGCTTTTTTACGTGCGCGTGATTACGATGCGTTGGTACAAGCCCTTATGGCGGTTGATAGACATCCAAATAGCGGTGCTGCAACACGAGAAATCAATCGTGAAGGGACCGCTGAAGAACAAGCTGCTTTCAAAATAATCATTAAACAAGTAAAAGATTTACTCGATAAGCATTTAATTCCGATGTTGGATAAACCTAAAGTGGAGCAACGTGATGCGTTTATAAAATCAAAACAACATATTGCTATTGTGCAACAATTACTTGAAGATTATGACGCGGAGTTAATGAAGCATCAATCTAAAAATGGTATTATGCATTATGCAAGTGTCGCGCGCTTAACGATTGATTTATTAAAGCGTCACGAATCATTACAGTCAATTTTAAGAGACAATATTGAAGCGTTGTTGGTGGATGAATATCAAGATACCAATACATTGCAAGAAACGTTGATTGACTTAATTACTGAAAATAATGTGACCATGGTTGGGGATGTGAAACAATCGATTTATCGGTTTAGAAATGCTGAGCCCTCATTATTTATTAAAAAGCGCTTAAAGTATTTGAATAACCCTAAACAAGGGACTGTCATTGACATGAATGAAAATTTCCGGTCTCGTGAAGAAGTCATCAACGATATTAACACCGTATTTTCTACGCTGATGGATCGCGATGTGGGTGGGGTTGATTATGATGATACGCAAAAGCTTTTAACAGGCAATAAGGCGTTTGCATCATTTGGTGATCACGCGACACCATATGGACTGCATTTTCCGTTGATGGACATAGAAGCGTTGGATGCAATCAAAGAAAACAGTGGATTATCACCGCTTGAAATGGAGATTTTTGTCATCGTAAAGATGATAAAAGATGCTGTTGGCACGTGGCACGTGAAAGATGGTGATGGTTTACGGGCTGCTGAGTACCGTGATTTTGTGTTGCTTTTTGAAGTGAAAACAAATTATGATATGGTTGAAAGCATCTTTCATCATGAAGGCATTCCATTGGCTATAAATAAAGACGAGCCATTCATTAAATATCACGATATCGATGTCGCTCGCCATTTATTAAATGCGGTGCATGCCTTAAGTGATGATGATATCTACCACCAAACGTTTAAGCATGCTTTTTTAGGGTTAGCCCGTAGTTTCTTGTATGATTATGATGATGATGCTATTTTAAAACAAACTTTGCAGTTGCCTAAAACGCGTGCTTCATTATTGAATATGGAAACGGTTGAACCCGCTTTTGAACCACTTTTTCATCCTTTGATTGAAGCAGCGAACACAGTCAAAACAACATCAGTCGATACACTATTCACCACGTTGGTGCACAAAACATCGCTTCTATCTCGCATTGTGAAACTGCCGCATACAGCGCAAGCCTTAAAGCGAATAGAAAGCTTAATCACAACACTAAAGACACTTTCTAATGATGGTTATACACTTCATGATGTGACACAGTATTTTGATCATTTGATTGAAGCGAAATTGGATGTTGAGTTTGCAACAGCACACAATGAAGGATTAAATGCGGTTTCTATGATGACAATCCATAAATCAAAAGGATTAGAGTTTCCGTTTGTGATCATTCCGCATACATCGCGTGATTTTAACGTCGGCAACAAGCGCGCTGAACAATTTGATAGGTCTCTTGGCATTATGATTGATCATGTCGATGAAGGAAGAACAACGGCGTTTGTCCACCAACTTAAAAAGATGCGTGAAAAGAAAGATGATATATCAGAGCGATTGCGTGTGCTCTATGTTGCTTTAACACGCGCAGAAGAAGCGTGCATTGTACCGTTGCCCGATGGCGATTATAAAAACTTTCGCCGCGATGTAAAAGGAAAAATTCTTACGTTTGACCGTGAATATCGTATGAAGTCTTTTGCGGATTGTTTAGAGCCCTTTATCATAGACGAAGCGATTAATACCCACCCAGTTGATTTAACGAGCATTCCTTATACTTTAGATTATACGGTGCAGGATAAAACATGGGAAGATACAAGCAAACAGCGTACCATGAAAACGTATGAACCATTTTCTTTCCCAGGTAAAACCAAAACTAAACAAGCGTTCAGTCACGGTGTAGATGCACTGTTAAGTAAAAAAGACTATGAAGCATTAAGTCTTGGAAACACGATGCATGAACTGTTTGAATCCATCGATTTTACCCAACCTGTTCAACCACAAATAGTCCGTTTGACTACTAATGAAAAAGAACAAGCGTATCTTAAACAGTTCTTTGATAGTGACATTATGCAATCGCTTGATATTGTCGAAGTGTATAAAGAGTTTCCCTTTTACATAGAAGATGATGCACACGCTTCACAAGGGTATATCGATTTAATCATCGAGACAAAGACCCACATGATGCTTATTGATTATAAGCTAAAATATATTGCCCATGATTATTATGAAAGTCAAGTGCGTAATTATGCTAGTATTTTAAAACGGTTGACAAACAAACCGATTAAAGGCTACTTGTATTCTATTGTGGATGGTGAATTTAAACCTGTATCACTGAAAGAAAGGCGTGAATCACATGGCGATTGAAATTAAAGCAGTTAGCAAACATTATCAAATTGGTTCAGTGACAACAAAAGCCCTAGATGATGTGACGGTTTCGTTTCCGCAAGGAACGTTTGTGGTTGTTTTAGGCCCTTCTGGGTCAGGAAAAAGCACCTTGCTCAATGTGATGGGCGGACTCGATCACGTTGATAAGGGGACAATACATGTAGACGGTGCAGCGATTCATGCCTTGCGTGATAAAGCGTTAACGCTTTATCGACGTGAAAAAGCTGGCTTTATTTTTCAACAGTATAATTTGCTTCAAACGCTCAATGTGTATGAAAACGTTGAGGTTGGTGCGCGCTTAGTAAAGCATCCAGAATCGATTGATGCAATGCTTGAAAAAGTTGGATTAACTGAACACAAACACAAGTTTCCGCATCAGTTGTCTGGAGGCGAACAACAACGCGTTGCAATCGCGCGTGCATTGGTAAAGAAACCTTCCGTACTTTTTTGTGATGAACCAACAGGCGCCCTTGATGAAGCAAAAGGAAAAGAAATTTTGCAATTACTTGTCGATTTGAACGAATCGTTGAACACAACGATTGTACTTGTAACGCATAATGCATCCATTGCAGCGTTGGCTGATCGTGTGATTAAACTGAACTCTGGTTGTATTGTTGAAGACCATACCAATACGGAACGGGCAGCCATTGATGCGATTCATTTTTCGTAAATCATAATGGTCTTTAAACATGTTTTGCGTTCGTTCAAACGACATGGATTGAAGTTTTTATTATTAGGGCTAATAATCGGGCTAAGCAGCTTTGTGTATGCAGTATTCAGTTTTTCACTCGATGCGATTCGAGATGTATCAGAATCTTATTTTGATGCGCAACGTCAGGAGTCAATTGCCATTACATTTGTGCCATATGCGACTGAAAAAGAACTCCGTGATCACGCAGACCACTGTGATGTTGATGTGGTGTTCTTAGAGTGGATTGCGCAAACATCGCAAGAATGCTACGATGCGATTATGATGGCACGATTTGATGCATTCCAAGATGCTTTTCCTGAAATGATTTTTGAGTGGCGACGGTTTAAGGATGCATCAATTCAACACAATGACATCTTGCATTCAGTACGTGTATTTAAGGACACGCAGCAAATTAACTTAAGTTATATGGATGCAGGAGAAAAACCAAAGGCAGATTACGAGGTCGCTATTACACAAACGTATGCAGACTATCATGGTTTAACCATTGGCGATACTGTAATCTTGGGCAATCAATCGTTTGTGATAAGCGGGTTTGTGCTTTTTCCTGATTATAACCTGCCTGTTATTGATGAAACACTACTTATTGACTCAAAATACCGTACCCTAGCATTAACAACGGACCAAACGTTTGAAGCCTTAGCAATAAATGAATCGCGAACACTCGGTGGGTATTTTAAGACGATTGACGCAGCAACGTTTGATGAAAGATTCCGTGCACTTGATGAAACCATTACGGCAACGGTATTGGAAATGGTTCATACAGAACACAACATGCGAAGTGGTGCAGTTTATACAGAGTTAGAAGCTTCTGAAGCGACGATGCTTTTCTTAAGTGTCTTTCTCGCTGGCATTGGGATTGTTATTATTACCATTGTTGTTGCGAAAACTGTACAGCAAGAACAAATTGCCATCGGGGTTATTAAAGCGCTTGGGTTATCGAATCGTGCGTTGTTGGTGCCTTATATTGTTGTGCTTGGTATGTATGCGTTAGTATGGTTATCGATTGGGGTTGCTTTTGGATATGTGCTTGCAACGCCTATGCGTGATTTGTATTTAACGTTTTATTTGTTGCCCCATGAGGATGTGCGATTATCGTGGCAACCAATCATGGTAGCGATTCTTGTCCCAATGGTTGTTATTATTGGCGTGCTCTTTATGCGGTTACGCTTGATATTAGGTAGAAATCCGATGGCAATGCTAAAGCCGCAGGTGCGTACTTTTGAACCGAAAATACTTGGTAAAATTTTAGCGCCCTTACGCACCATTGATGTTCGATTACGTCTAAAGTTTTCTGTTATGTTTAGAACGTGGGGCAAGACGGTGAGTTATGCCCTTGGGGTTTTGCTTGCGATTGTAGTATTCATGTTTGCTTTTGCGTTGCAAGGGGTTTTTGGCGCCCCACTTGAACACTATTATGATACGGTTGGTTATGACCGTAAAGCCCATTGTCCAACCCCGATGTGGTGTAATCCCGATGACGGCGATAAGGTTATTGAAATTCGTGGTTCGGTTGCGCAGTACCGTGTCAAAATTATTGGGTTAGATGCATCAAGAGAACACTACCCTTTACGTGATGCCCGAGGCAACACACTATCTGAAACATTGCAAGAAGGGGTTGTGATTACAGAAAGCTTTGCGGAGTTATCCCAGTTAAGAAAAGGTGATGAAATCACCTTAAGTCTTGCAGGGCAAGCCATGGAGACATCGGTTTTAGGCATTGCAGATTATCGTCATGAATCCATTGTCTATGTCGACCGTGAGACCCTGGGGAAAACGTTCTTCAATGATGCTGATTATTTTAACACGTTGCATATTGATGCACATCATGACGCATCCGAGACCTTATTGGTAACGTATGTGGATGATGTGTTAAAGCAATCGACATACCTCAACCAAATCATGAATCAAATGGTGTTTGTTTTGGTTATTGGTGCGGCTTTGATGGGAGGCGCGGTTGTTTATTTGCTTACGATGATGCGCGTTGAGGATCATGCTTATGAAATGCGTATATTCGAAGTGCTTGGATACACAAAAAAAGAAGTTAAAGCGATCTTATTGGGTGGTTATCAATGGCTGAATGGCTTCCTTTTCATTGTGAGTGCTTTAATCGCTTGGATTGCGTTTGACGCCATGCGTCGTCTTATGGCTATGCAATTTGATGTTACCTTAGATTTGCGATTACAAGGCACTGATATCATCTATAGTGCGATGCTGCTTGTGGTTGTCTTTACAGTATCGAGCATCAATGCTCGAAAACACATTGATGCTTTTGCGTTAAATGAAGCGCTAGCGCGTTTTAGAGATTAGGAGGATGCATGGAAAAAGGACGAATTATTAAATTAATAGGTGGACAATATACAGTGCTATTAGAAGATGGCAATCGTCGCATTGCCAAGCCGCGTGGGAAATTTCGTCATGTGGAGGTGTCACCGAAAGTTGGCGATTTAGTCGTTATTGAGGGTGAGACCATTACTGAAGTAAAACCGCGGTTTAATGAACTAAAAAGACCACCTATTGTGAATGTTGATACGGCGTTTATTATAAACGCCATCGTTGAACCAAACTTTAGCTTTAACTTGCTTGACCGATTTTTGGTGATGGTTGCATATGAATCCATTGAGCCCGTTATTGTGGTATCAAAAATTGATTTAGCTGATGATGACACGTTACAGTCATTAAAGCAAACATTAAATTATTATGAAAATTATTATGATATACTTTATACTAGCGTCAAGAAAGCATCGACACTCGATGTACTCAGAGGCCGGTTGAAAAATCGCATCAGTGTTTTTGCAGGTCAAACGGGTTCTGGCAAAAGCAGTTTATTGAACGCACTTGATGAGCGGTTAAACATCAAAACAGGCACAATAAGTAAAGCGCTTGGTCGAGGTCGACATACAACACGTCATAGTGAACTTATTACTGTTAATGGCGGTCTTGTCGCTGATACGCCTGGGTTCTCAAAGCTTGATTTTGATACCATCGATTGTAATCATTTACCTGAACTATACCCAGATTTTTTTGCGCTTTCTAGCCACTGTAAATTTCGTGGTTGCCATCATCTCAATGAACCAAAGTGTGCTGTAAAAGCCGCGGTTGAAAACGGTGATATTCCATCGGTTCGGTATGAGAATTATAAATTAATCTATGAAGCCATTAAATCAATAAAGCCACTATATTAAGGAAGTGATTGCATGAAGATTGC
>PWME01000110.1 GCA_003559235.1 Mollicutes bacterium
GAGTGATGGATTAACGCGTGAATCCACTTGCCAATCATTTCATTCTCATGATTATAGCCTAATAGTTTTAGCGTGTTTTCATTAACATAGGTGCAAATGTCGTTTAAATCAACAGCATAAATGCCACTCGCGGTAGAGTTTAATAACAATTTCATGTAGTCATTAGTTTTAATGAGATTTTGTTCAGTAACAATTTGATTATTTATTACTTCAGAATAAATGATAATACCATTCACTGT
The DNA here is from genome assembly GCA_003559235.1 of Mollicutes bacterium. GTDB lineage: Bacteria > Bacillota_I > Bacilli_A > Izemoplasmatales > Izemoplasmataceae > PWME01. The sequence goes on from PWME01000110.1 coordinate 240, forward strand.
CCCATCTTTATCATACCAGGGTTGGCACGCCCACTTTGTATAATCTCGTGAGCCATCCGCTCTATCAAAATAATCACGCTCACTATTTAATGATTCACCTTTAAGACCGCGTTGATGCACTTCTCTCCATTTATTAGGGATATCAGGAAATACATCATAATGGTTTTTACCAATTATATCTACATCTTGAATTCTATATTGTTTGTAATATTGATCACTTACATAGACATAATTCATATCCTTGTCATGAACCGCAATAGCTTGTGTACTATTTTTGATTACATAATCTAAAATTCGTTGAAAATACTGCTCTTCTTGCTTAGATTGTTTTAGTTTATGATTATTTTTCCACAAGATAATCATTAATGATGTGGTGGTAATAATCCCCAGTGTAATCAAACCGATTACAACAAAAAATAACACCCTATTTCTAGCCTCGGTTGCTGCTAAAACCGTTTGATCAATAATGAAAGAGTATAAGTATGTTTCTCCATTGATTTCAACAGGATAGGAGTAAACATGAACGGTTCGAATATCACCATCAGCTAGTCGGTGTTTAAAGACGAAAAAGTTTCGTTCTTCATTTTCTGCCTGCTTTCTTTCTGCGGCAACTTCTTCTGAGGTAAGCATATTAATATTATCAATATTCATACCTATCAATTGGTTTTTAGGATAACCATAAAAATCTATAGCAGCTTGATTTGCGTAGTATATTTCACCAGTCTCTGGATGAATAATTAACATTACTGATTGATGATTGTCAAATAAATCCTCAAAATCAATCTCGCTTCCAGCTTTAACGAAACTTGTGTTTAAAAATAAGATTGTGATTAAAGCGATAAAATACAATGTTTTTCTCAAATTAGCCACCCCCTTGAAGCCCAAACTTACTTATCATTATAAACTTTGATAGATTATTTCGCAATATTTATTAAGCGCTTGTGCTTATTTACTATTGCATTTGCTACGTAGTTAAAATAGTAAGTAATAGCTAGTTTACTTACTTCTAACTAAGCATAATCTTTCTTCACTATGCCACCATCAACATTGCTTATAGTATAGTTGCCACTTGAGTGGATTGGGCATGATAGCGATGATTTTTGTCTCCTATGATATGATCAAAACCTTCGGATGTATACGTCCATTCCATGGTGATCCTTGAATTTTTGATGTTTATAAAGGGAATTTAATGTGTATTATGCTTAGTCATTAAACCTACTAAATAAGTAGATTTATGTCTCATTTCTAATGTTTTCATTTTTTGTGCTTAAAGCAAGTGATTTTACACTATCAAAATAGGTAAAATGTGTTTCATTTGAGTAACAATTTGTTATAATATTTTTTGACTTGGAGTGATAGTTATGCGTGAAATTGGGATTAAATTAAATCAAAAGTTTTATTATGGTTGGATGATGGTATTCATGAGTGGACTTGCCTTTTTTGTAAGTGCGCCAGGACAAACCTATTCCATCAGTGTTTTTATCAATGCGTATAATCAAGAGTTTGGTTACTCTTCAACGTTAATATCATCAGGATACTCAATTGCTACAACGATCAGTGGTCTATCATTAATTTTCATGGGTCGCGCAGTGGATCGCTTTGGGCCAAGAAAAATGATGATTATAGCAGGGGGAATGCTTGGGATAGCCGCTTTTTATAATAGTTTTGTTTCAAACATTGTGATGATTTTTATTGGGTTCTTCTTACTCCGTTATTTTGGACAAGGCTCACTAACATTGATTCCTAATGCTTTAGTCCCTCAGTGGTTTGAAAAGAAACGTGCATTTAGTATAAGCTTGGCAGGAATTGGCAATTTACTGGCTACATTAAGTATCCCTGCATTTAACTACTTTATGATCAACGCCATTGGTTGGCAACAAGCATGGCGCGTATGGAGTTTGATCTTATTGGTTGGATTTGTTCCAATTGTTTACTTTTTTGTCGTGAATAGGCCTGAAGATATTGGTATCCCTATGGAAAATGATTTAACAAATGGCGATGATGATGCCGTTAAAGCATCGCTTGCTAAAATGGAAAGAAACAGTTTCACATTGAAACAAGCGTTAAAAACCAAAGAATTTTGGTTCGCTGGCATCATTGGAATGATTCCATCGATGTTTACAACTGGCATTACGTTTCATTTCTTTAGTATGATGAGCTTAAGAGGGGTTTCTAATAATCACGCCTCTATCATTATTGGTTTGGTTGCACTTCCTGCGTTCATTATGCCTTTTATCGCGCGTTTGGTGATTGACCGTTACCCTGTGAAATATGTTTTCAGTGTTACATTAGTGTTTATGATATTAAGTATGGTATGGTTAGCATTTGCTGTTAATAACGCAATTACTGCAATGATGTTCATTTTGTTTTATGGTACTGCTGTTGCTGTTCAAGCGGTTGCTTTAAATGTATTATGGCCAAACTATTTTGGAAGACTTTATTTAGGCAGTATCAGAGGAGCAGCAACTGTGTTTATGGTACTTGGGAGTGCACTAGGACCGCTTCCATTTGGAGTTGGCTATGATTTAACGGGTGGTTATAATCATGTAATTGTTGGTATGATTTTCTTTACAAGTATTACTGTCTTTATGGCTTTGTCCATAAAACAACCGATTAAGAAAGCGCTATAAACTTTTGTCTAAAGTTTCTTTACTTACATAGGGTAAATTTTATTGCTTGCCTCCACCACATCTATTACTTCTATATTTTTACATTACTTGCCCTTGCTTATGAATTGTGCTCCCAATCAAAACTTCATGTTGAAATTTGTTTACTAACTTTTTCGAGCTTCTCGCAAATAAAAAAACCGCGTTTATCGCTAAATAAAGACATTTAGCTTTTAACGCGGGACGCGGGTAAGTTTGGTCGAGTTGAGGATCACTGAAACTTATCAGCGTCCACTATGATTCTTATTTATTAATTTTAAAGTCATAATGTGTTTTTGGCAATTAAAAAATACAATTTTTGGAACTCTAAAATACAATTTATGGAAATGGCCAGCACACGAGTATCTATTTCATGAGCGAATGCTCTTTACGGTAACTTGATCCGTTGAACACGAGTAAGTGTGAATGGTGAATGATTCGGTCCAGTATCGCTATGGTGAGTTTTTCATCGAAGAGAAAGTTTTTCCAGTGACTGAATTCCAGATTGGTGGTCAAAATAAGGCTTTTTTGTTCATAGAACTGGCTGATGACCTCATAGATGAGGCGCGCTCCTTCATGATGAAGGGGGAGATAGCCCCATTCGTCAAGGATGAGAAGGTCGTTTTTTATGATTTTCTTGAAGAATGTTTGATATTTGCCGTCTTCCTTGGCGCTAACGAGCTTGTTGATGAGCTCATGTAGCGTGAAATACTGTGCTTTCTTGCCTTGTTGGATGGCTAAGACCCCGAGTGCGATGGCCAGATGCGTTTTTCCGGTCCCCACATTGCCATAAAAGACGAGATTTTCCTTATTTTCAATGAAGCGAACGGCGATCAAATCCTCTATGGTGATACTCTCTGGCATCTGGATGCCTTCGAATGAATAATTCTTTAGGGTCTTGAGGATGGGAAAGTTCGCTGCCTTCATCCGTTTTTGCTGGGCGAGGGCGCATCGTGATTCATCAAGAGCTTTTAGTAAGTCGTGGGTGAATTGTTCGTTGTTTTCATAGGTGAGCGTTGGATAGATATCAATTAGCGCTTTGTTGATTCTGAGCTTCTTTTGAAGTCTGGCAATCTCATCTCTCATCGTGAAGCCCCCGGATGAGGGTGTCGTAGGTGCTGAAATCCGGCTTGTAGCTTGCCATTGTCGGAATATCTGCCGAAAGACTGATGCCTTCATACACAGCTTTGTCTTCACTCAACCGGTGAAGCGTTGTCCAAAGGGCCTTGGGACTTTCGATGCTTTTTGCGAGATTGGTGGACAGCACAGTCTCTGCTTGTTTGATTTCATGATGGATCAAACAGTGTTTCAAGAAAGCGAGCGCTTCTTTGGTCTCAGCCTTGGATAGCCTGTTCAGGTAATCTTGCCAGATTTTCGGCAAAAGCTGATAGATTCCGCTATACTTGATGGCTCTTGGGCGTTTGCTTAAGGGGTCCAGGAAATCCTTCCAGTGCGTGAATGTCCGACCTTTGTGGTAACTTCGCCTATGGCTCGCTAGTGTATCGTAGTCGTCATTCAGTATCTCGATGGTCTTCGCTGTGATTTTGAGTGTCACGCTCATTTGCACGAAACTCGGATGGACACTGTAATGGTTGCCTTCAAAAGATACGTGGGCGTATTTGTCGACCCGCCGCGTTTCAAGGCGGCTCATATCGAGAGGAATAGGATTCATCGGCTTCATCTTTAACTTCTCTTTTTCAAAAAGCGTCTCAATCGGCTGACATCTTTGATAGTGACTGCGCAAGTGGTCCGCATCACACGCCTTCAGTAAATCCAGGTTCGCTTCTTTAAGGTCTCCCAAGGCCCGCCTTGTGTTGATGAAATTCCTCCGGTAATAGCCAATCTTGTTTTCGACTGACCCTTTCTCGTGACCTGAATGGGGATTGCAGAAGATGCTTTCGAACCCGTAGTGGGTCGAAAAGCGTGCCAGGCGCTTGCTGATTCTGGGGAAACCGTTCGCGTCCTTCCCCCGTAACGCCGCGGTGCTCATCTGGTCGAACCAGATCTTGTTTGGTACTTTCCCGATATATTGGAATATTCTTTCCATCGCTTCGAAAAGCGCTTCGGATTGCTCGCTCTCTGTAATCTGGACGTAGCCTGCGTTGCTGTAGGGGAAGGATAGCACGAGCTCGTGTTTCTTGACCATCGCCCCCTGTTCCTCTACGAAGACTTCTCCAAAGTCCAGCTGGGCCTCGCCCCCGGGATGGGTGAGGTCAAGATACACGTCCCTATCTCTATTCAGTTCTTGTTTCTCCTCTGCGACCAAGGTCCTGAATCGCCTTTTACCGATGGTGATCTTTAAACCTTTCTCATCTTTGAGATACCGGTAGATGGATTCGGCCTTGTGGAGCTGGTGTTTCGCTTTCAGTGTCTTGTAGGCCTCTAGGCATTCTCGAATATAGGGTCTTAGATAATCGCTATTATTGGACCGGTGGTTTCTTTTAGGTGTTTCGTTGAAATCTTCTTGTTCAATGTATTTCCTAATTGTGCGATAGTTGTGTCCAGTTGCTTTTTCTATTTCCGTTAGCGTTTTTCCTTTATCATAGAATAACTTTCGGATATAATGAACTTGAGTAATTGTCAGCACTTCCTTTCGCTCCTTTCAGTATTGGTCTACTAAAAGGATAAGTGATTTGTGTTAGTGCTGGCAATTACTTTTCTATTGTATTTTTGATTTCCATTTACTGTATTTCTAGATTACCATTTACAAGCCATCATGATTAACAGAAGTAGCATCATACTAAATCGCTTCATAAATTATCCCCCAATCATATTTTGAGAATGTATTTTTTTACATTCTTATAATATAAATCTATCATAGTCTACTTCAAACATCAACTATTGCATTATGAAACACGGGAGTATTTCGTGTCGTAATGGAAATTTATTGCAATAAATTAGGGTGACGCAATGTCACCCTATTCATTACCTTAATACCGCATTAAAGGTTTTCTTTAATACTTGAACAATCGCTTCAACATCTTCATCTACATCGGCAGCTTTTAATGTCTTATTGGCATCTTGAAATTGCATGCGTAACCCTAGTGATTTTTTACCGTCCTCAAGATGTTCACCACTATAAACATCAAAAACATCAACACGCACCAATGTGTCATTACCAAACGTCTTAATCGCTTTTATAAGTTCACTAGATGCAATAGTTTCTGAAACCACAACCGCAATATCACGTTCTACGCCTGGATAGCGTTGCAAAGGTTTATAACGTGTGACATCTTTTGCGTATTTTAAGGTACGTTCAAGATTTAATTCACCTAAGTAAACATCATCCAAATCTAACGCATTCGCTCGTTTTGGATGAAGCTTTCCTAAATGGCCAAGAATAGTATCACCGTGCTTAATTAAAGCAGTTTGGTGCGGATGATAATGATCAAGCGAAACCGCTTCATAATCAATGCCACTAACACCAAGTGCATCAAAAAATGCTTGTAAAACGCCTTTTAAGGTGAAAAAATCTGCATGTTCTTGCGATTGCCATTGCTTATCAGGATAAATACCACTCATCAAAAGGCCTAGCATAGGGACTTCGCCTTCACTATGATAAGCCGTCCCAATTTCATAAATATGGTTACGCTCTTGCTTACGCGCCTTATTATAACGCGCCACATCAAGTAATCCATTGAGTGGTGTCAAGGCTAGAAACTCTCGCATTTCACTCATTGGATGTTTTACCGATACAGGGGTTAGTGATTGATTAAGACAGTAATCTTTAAGCGTAGCTTTATCGCGTAAACTATAGGTAATGACTTCATCAAGGCCAAGACCACAAAGGGTTCGTTTAATAGTGCGCATCCTTTTTTGGCGTTTAGTCAAACCCCCTTGCGATAACGTCTTTGGCAATGTATGTGGTAATGTTTCATAGCCTGCAATCCGACCAATTTCTTCAACAATATCTTGGTATGTTTCAAAATCTGGACGTCGTGAAGGTTTTTTAATATGGAAAGTCCCTTCATTCACACTATGATAAAACTGTAAACGATTCAGTATATCACTTACCTTATCCACTGTATAATTACTTCCGAGTATAGCATTCAATTTATCAATGGATAATGCAATGGTTTTCTCTTGTGTTTCATTATAATCAAAATACGCAATCCCCTCACGAACAGTCGCCTCCACATATTGAACAAAAAGTGCACTTGCACGCTCTAACGCATAGCGCGTCATC